>PKWT01000103.1:5824-10739 GCA_003132125.1 Micrococcales bacterium
TGCCAACCCACGGGCGCGGGATTGTGTTCCCACGCGTCAAGGGTACGTCAGGCGTGACGGGGGGACCATGTTGTGGCCACTCTCTCCGTCCTCCTGCTGAGAGTGCCGGCGGGATCTGCGAGGGCGGCGGCGACCTGGCTCGGGTTCTCCGCCACGGCATAGGTACCGCTGATGCCCAGCTCCATGGAGTCACGACGCCCCAGCAGCGTCTGGCCAGCGATGACGACAGCTGGTCGCGCCCAGGCACGAGCAGCTTCGGCAACCCCGGAGACGACCTTGCCGCGCAGGCTCTGCCAGTCGAACGTGCCCTCACCGGTGATGACGAGGTCCGCGGTCCGCACCAGCTCACCGAAGCCGACCGCATCAAGCACCGCCTGCACCCCACTGACCCGATGTGCCCCAAGGAGCGTGAGGCCGTAGCCCAGGCCTCCGGCGGCGCCCGCTCCCGGCTCGCGTTCGAGTCGTATCTCCTTGCCGGAGAGCAGGTCCCTGCTGACGGGAATGCCCCTGCCGACGACCTCGGTGAAGTGGCCCAGAGCAGCTTCGAGCTGCTGCGCCATCTCCGGTGTCGCGCCCTTCTGGGCCGCATAGACCGCGCTTGCGCCTTGAAGCCCGAGCAGGGGCGAGTCGACGTCCGTGGCGAGGACGAGCTCGACGGGGTGCAGCCGTTCACGCACCGAGCTGAGCCCCTCCAGCGCATCGTCGGCCAGCTCGCCCAGAGCTGCGCCGCCCCTGCCCAACGCCTCCGGGTCGCCGGCTCCCAGTGCCGCCAGCATCCCGGCTCCCCCATCGTTGGTCCCGCTGCCACCGAGCCCGACCACCACCCGGGTGGCACCCCCGCCAACCGCCGCCTCGATGAGCTCCCCGACGCCGTAGGTGCTGGTGACCATCGGATTGCGCTCGCCCTCGGAGAGCAGGTGAAGACCGCAGGCCTGAGCCGACTCGATGTATGCCGTCCGCGTGACGCCGCTGTCAACCATCAGGATCGCGGCCGGAACCGGACGTCTGAGCGGGTCAGACACCGTGACGGACACCGTCGTGCCGCTGAGCGCTGCGGTCAGCACGTCAAGAAACCCCGGGCCTCCGTCGCTCAGCGGTTGCAGGGTGAGGTCGTCATCAGGCGCGCTGCGTCGCCAGCCCTCGGCGATCGCCTCAGCTGCCTGAGTCGCACTGAGGGTGCCGGTAAAACAGTCGGGAGCTATGAGGACGCGCACATGCCCATGCTGTCAGGCCGTGACCTGCCACGCCGTGACGTCACGCCATCGCAGCCGGGTCAGCCGGGTCATGGTCGAGGCGGACGACCAGACACGGGCCCCCCGCGTAGATGCCGCCGTCGATGGCGAGTGCCCGGCCGCCTGCATATGACAGAGGGCCGGTGACCTCTGTGGAGTCCTGTCCGGTGAGCGAGGCGATGATGCTGTGGCCGTGGACGATCCGCTCGCCGCCGAACTGGTCGAGGACCCCGATGGCCACCCGCTCACCTCCGGAGTTTACGAACGCATATCGGGCCGTAAGCCTGACCCAGCACTCCCACCACTTCCCGAGCTCATCACCGGCAAGCACGTGGCGCACCTCGTCGTTGATCCTCCCAACGCTGTCGCCCCACCGGAGGTACTCAGTCGTGTCGGTGTGCAGCAACAGGTCGTGGCCTGCCAGGACGATGGCGTCCAGCCCGCTGAGCCAGGCAATGTGCTGGTCGGTGAGGCGTTCCTGATCGCCGACCCGGCCTCCGTTGAGGGACCAGCTGCGAGCAAAGCTCCGGTGGCCGCCCAAGTGTGACGGGACCTGCTGGTCGCCGAAGCGGTGCATGCCGAGCGCGAGGATCTCGTGGTTACCGAGCAGGGCGTCAACCTGCCCCCCGGCCGCAGCTGCCTCGTCCTGGAGTCGGCGGATGAGGTCGACGACCGCGATGCCGTCGGGACCACGGTCGAAGAAGTCGCCCAGGATGGTCAGCCGGGCTCCGCCCCCGCACCAAGCGCCATCGGCGTCGAGCAGCTTCGCGCGGCCTAGCGCCCCAACGAAGGGCTCTATGTGTCCGTGGATGTCACTGACGACAAAGTGCATGTGCCAAACCTAGGCGACTCACCCCGTGCGACCGCGTGGCCATCGTTCAAACCCGCCAGACCTCCCGCCGTCGATCGAGCGTCCGCGTGATGAGACACGGCGTCCATGCGAGCGCCGTCGGGCGGCATACGATCAGGGAGTGAGCACCACAACGCACCAGCCACACCACGCTCCGTTGCCCCTGCTCGTCCTGGGTCAGGGTCGCGAGCTCGCCACCGAGCGAGGCGTCGAATGTCCTGGCGAGCTTCCGGCGCCCTCGGAGCCGGATCTGGTTGAACGTGCACGGGTCGCCAAGGCTGCCCTCGGCAACAAGGTCCTCATCCTCGGCCACCACTACCAGCGCGACGAGGTCATTGGGTTCGCCGACGTCACGGGAGACAGCTTCAAGCTTGCCAAAGAAGCGGCCGCACGCCCGGAGGCGCCATACATCGTCTTCTGCGGCGTGCACTTCATGGCGGAGGCGGCCGACATCCTCACTGCAGACCATCAGCAGGTCGTGCTGCCCGACCTGGCCGCGGGATGTTCCATGGCGGACATGGCCGCGATCGGCCAGGTCGAGGACGCATGGGACGGCCTCGCCGAGATGGGCGTCACGGACGCGCTTGTTCCCGTGACCTACATGAACTCCGCAGCCGCCATCAAGGCGTTCACAGGCCGCCACGGGGGAACGATCTGCACGTCGAGCAATGCGAAGACCGCTATGCAGTGGGCATTTGACCAGCATGGCGGTGTCGGGGGCGACGCAAAGGTGTTGTTCCTGCCCGACCAGCACCTGGGACGCAACACCGCCGTCCGCGAGCTTGGCCTCTCTCTGCAGGACTGCGTGGTCTTCGACCCACACAAACCTGCCGGCGGGCTGACCCGCGAACAGGTCCGGGCAGCGCGAGTGATCTTGTGGCGCGGACATTGCTCCGTGCACGGCCGCTTCTCGCTCGAAGCCGTCGCCGCCGCTCGCGCCACCATCCCCGACGTCAGGGTGATCGTGCACCCAGAGTGCCAGTACGACCTCGTCGAATCTGCAGATGTGGTCGGCTCGACCGAACGGATCATCCAGGCCATCGCCGCGGCACCGGACGGAAGCTCGTGGGTCGTGGGCACCGAGCTCAACCTCGTGCGCCGTCTCGCGGCAATGTTCCCGAAGCAGAACATCGCCTTCCTCGAGAAGAACGTCTGCTACTGCTCGACCATGAACCGCATCGACCTGCCGCACCTGGTCTGGGCGCTGGAGTCGCTCGTGGCCGGCCGGGTCGTCAACCAGATCACCGTCGATGCCGACGTCGCCAAGTGGGCCAAGGTTGCGCTCGACCAGATGCTTGCGCTGCCGGGCGAGACCGCCAAGGACTGACTGCCTGAGGCTGCTTGCCTGAGACCGACGACGCGACTGAACGCTCAGGCGCGCAGAAGCCCCAGACGTTCGAGCAGAACAGCCTCCGCCAGGCAGACCCGCTCGAACTCACCGAGGTGGAGGCTCTCGTTGGCGCCGTGGGCGCGGGTATCGGGATCCTCGACACCGGTGACCAGGATGCCGACGTCAGGGAACTTCTCGGCGAACGCAGCCACGAACGGGATCGAACCTCCAACACCGATGTCGACCGGGGCGACGCCCCACGCATCGGTGAAGGCCGCGCGCGCCTGGTCATAGACGGGACCGTTGGCGTCAGCGGAGAATCCCGCACCCTCGTCGTCAGGCTGGATGTCGATCCTGACGCCCCAGGGAGCATTGGCCCGCAGGTGTTCCGCCAGCCGCACGAAGGCCTGCTGTGGGTCCTCGTCCGGGGCGATGCGCATGGAGATCTTCGCGGCGGCCTGCGGGACGAGTGTGTTGGACGAGGTGGCCACGGACGGTGCGTCGATGCCGATGGTGGTAATCGATGGTTTGCTCCACAACCGCGACAAGATCGAACCTGAGCCGATCATCTCCACGCCGTCGAGCAGACCGGACTCCTCGCGCAGCTGCTCCTCGGGGTACTCGAGGTCGGAGGCTTCGCCGGACCTCAGACCGGCCACGGCGACGTTGCCCTCAGCGTCATGCAGCGTGGCGATCAGTCTGATCAGCGCCGTGATGGCGTCAGGGACGGCTCCACCGAACATGCCGCTGTGAATCCCGTGGTCAAGGGTGCGAACCGTGAGGACCACGCGGATCGTCCCGCGCAACGTTGTGGTCAACGCGGGCTTGCCCACTGCCCAGTTGGTCGAGTCTGCCAGGACGATCACGTCGGCGCGCAGCTTCTCGCCGTGCCGCTCGAGGATCGTGGCCAGGCTGTCCGAGCCGATCTCCTCCTCGCCTTCGACGAAGACGGTGACGCCGACCGGCAAAGCGCCGGAGTGAACGCGCAGAGCCGCGATGTGGGCCATGACGCCGGCCTTGTCATCGGCGATACCGCGGGCGTAGAGCCGGCCATCACGCTCGGTCGGCTCGAACGGCGGGCTGTCCCAGTCGGACTCAGCGCCTGGGGGCTGAACGTCGTGGTGCGCGTAGAGCATGACCGTCGGTGCGCCCTGGGGCCCATCGATGTGTCCGATGATGGCTGGTCTGCCGCCCTCCCTGATGACCTCGACGGCGAGACCCTCGGCCCGTAACAGCCCGGCGACAGCCTCGGCACTGGCGTCCACGTTTGCCTGGTCGAAGGCTGCGAGCGAGATGCTGGGGATCCGGGTGAGAGCTTCGAGATCCTCGCGCAATGTTGGTAGAAGCTCGGCGACCCGGGCCTTCATGGCGGTCAGTCGGGCAGGGTCAAGGTCTGGGGTGCGAACGTCGTTGGTCACGTTCGGATCGTACCCACCGGTGTCATGCAGGCTCCCACCCGTGTGGCTCCTCCCCTGGCATCCAACGGCCGATAGAAGGGAAGCC
>PKWT01000115.1 GCA_003132125.1 Micrococcales bacterium
GCCTATTGGCGCACTCTCTTAGCGACCCGGGCGCGTTCCCGAGTTGGTGACGTCGACACTCACCTCGATGGATCCGCCAACCAACGGCATCTCATTTGAGGACAAGTAAATTGGCGCGTAGTTGAAGGTCGTGTAGGTCAGTCCCCACCCGAACGGGAAACGTGGCAAGACCAACGCGTCCAGGTAGCGACCGATCACGGGGTCGTCGGCCGCGGCGATAGGCCGGCCGGTGGGGCGGGCATGGGTGCCGGTGGGGAGGTGGCCAACGCTGCGGGGGAACGTCATCGGCAGACGCCCGCCTGGCGCACGGTCGCCGAACAACGTTTCGATCAAAGCCGGTCCGGCCTCGACCCCAGGGTGCCAGGCGATGAGGACAGCGTCCGCGAGGTCCAGAACCTCACCAAGGTCCAGGGGCCTGCCGGTGAACACGGCAACGACCAGCGGCTTGCCGATGGCGGCAATCGCGCGCAGGACATCGAGCTGACCGGCGGGCAGGCCGATATCGGTGACGGAGTTGGCCTCACCTGATCGCGACGGGTGTTCGCCAACGAGAGCAACGGTGATATCCGCCTGGCGGACAAGGTGCAACGTTCTATCGCTGAAGCGCCCGTCGTCCACAATCGCGTTGTCCCGCAACCGCTCCCGTATGGCGTTCGCGGGTCCGCAACCACACTCGATCCGCTTTGCCATTTGGGCCCGTGCTGCCCGGTGGCGTTGTCACGTCAGGACACCTGGATCTCGAGGTGGTTGCGCCCGGAGGCGTTCATGCCTTCCCGCACCAACGCCATGTCGATGGCAACGCCAGCGGGACGGTAGGGGTTGGAAAGCGGATTCGACTGCAACGCAACGCCGTTCAGCACCACGGAGACCGGCCCGACGCCGCGATCGCCGACACGGAAGGTCAGATCCAGCGGGCTGCCGTCAACCGGCACCGTCGCCTCCAGCCCGTCCAAAGCCGGAGCGAGCACAGGGTCGATCTCCAGCACATCCCCACGCCTGCGCACGCCAAGAAGGCGCTCGACGATGAGTCGCAGGAAGATGCCCGGGCCCGAGGAGTAGACCCGCCAACCGCCCTCGAGCGGCACCGTGCCATCCATGACTTCACCGTAATGCTCGGCAGCCTCGTACCGGTCGGCGAACGTCGCATCCGACGAGGAGTAGTAACAAGTCGACTGTCGTGGCCGGGCGTTTGGGACACGGTCGGTCACACCGATAGGGTTCACCAGCGCAAAGGCTTCCAGGAGTCGCTCTGCGTCACCGTGGCGAGCCAGAGCCTCGGCATAGCGAAGGTGGGCGTGCGTGTACATGATCCCGATCTCACGACCGAAGAAGGTGCTGGCCTCGGCTCGCTGGAAGACCTCCATCGGACCACCGTGATAGCGGGCCGGGCGGTCGAAGAGTCGAGCCCCGTCCGGTCCAAGCAGGTGTGCGTCGATGACGTCCAGGTGCTCGCGCGCCTCACTCGGTGACAGCAGGTCGCCGGAGATCGCGTGGATGATCTGCAGGAGGCCGTACTTCAGTCCCGTCCGCTCATCAGACGGGTGGACGAGGTGCTCGATCGACCCGTCGTCACCGAACAGGCCGTAGCCGGCCAGCACTCCGTCGCGCATGAGCAGGGTGTGCATGGCTTCAGCGGTCTCACTAGCGATTCGTTCGGACTGGTCGGCGTACTCGATAGCGTCGTCGGCGTCCTGACCGTCGAGGCGAGAGCTCACTGTGCGCAGCGATCCGGCCAGCGTGCGCAGCGCGTGCACCTGGAGGGTTGCCGTCCACGTCGAGCACAATCGCGCCGCNNCGAGCATCGGCTCTGCCGAAGTGGCTCCGTCGTCGTCGACGAACGGGATCCGTTCGGCGAACAGGCTGACATCTCCGGTGACTGCGAGGTACTCCCCCAGCGCCAGGACCGGCCAGAAGACAACATCACCGTGAGAGTCGCCCTGTCCGCCAACGAGCTCGCGTGGGTAGAACTCGAAGGACTGGGGCCAGTCGCCCCGAGAGTTCTGGGCCCGATAAACGCGCAGGATGAGGTCGCGCAGCGGTGCGGTCTGCCCAAGAGCGATGAGCAGGCCCACCGGTCCCTGACAGGCATCCCGGGTTCCCCAGGCGCCGCCGGTGGACTGCTCCAGCCCTCGCGGTGACAGGTAGTGGACCAAGGCATCGTGCGCGAACCACGGCAGAATAGCGTCAAGTCTCGAAACCTCTTTGGCCAGAGGGGAATCCGCAGGAGGCCGCAGCCGCACCGAGCCGCTGATTCCGTCCCAGAAATCGGGCTCAGCCTGGCCAACTAGCGCCTGCTTCACCAGAACCTGCTTGGCGAGGTCGGCGGTCGGAATCAGATCGGACGTCAGTGCCAGATGCACGGCGGTGGTGGGCGTCGTGCGCATCGTCACCCAGGGCAGGTCGCGTGACTGACCGTCAAGGAAGAGAACCTCGTCACGGCATACCCGATCGATCGTTCCTGGCTTCCAGGAGAGCCGGAACGACCCGTCGGGGAAGCGGGTCGCGATCTCGGAACCCACCACCGGGCGCACCGTGACCCCATGGCCATCGTGCTCGAGCAGGGGCGGCTCGGGGTCCTGACCGTCGTCGCCACCCAGCGCGACATGGGCGCAGATCAGGAAACCGGCAGCCGGCCCGCTCACGACCCGGATCGAGAGGCCGAGCTCATGCGACTGCGCAGGTGCGGTGGACGCGACCTCGATCAGCCCGCCATCGTGTGAGTACCACCAGCGGCAGGAGTCCAGGCCAGCCGCCCACGCGCTGGGCTCGTCCAACAAAGCCCATCCGTTCGCGGCATCCGGGGACTCCACGAAGACCCGCAACCCCTGCGCCGCCCGCAGGCCCAGGTAGCTGCGGCGAGTGGACAGCATGCGGTTCAGGCCGACGTGCCCCTCGGTGACCTGCGAGTGGAACGTCCCAGCCATCCAGGCCGTCGTCGTGAGGCTGCCCTCGTCGGGAACCAGGGCCGCACCGGTCCGCATGACGTGACCGTGTGGGCGCAGGACCGCAGCCTGCTTGGCGCTGGTGACGACGTGACTCCCATCGTCCGCGAAGAAGCTGAGCAACGTCTTGCCATCCCACTCGGCGTGCTGGCGCCCCTCGCCGGCGAGCTCGACCAGCTGCTCGTCATCCAGAGGCGTGCAAGCCAGTGCCGGCGACGAGGTGAAGAGTGACGCGCCCGAGACCTGCTCGACGCCCGAAACGTCCTCTGCTGTATTGCGGTTCCCCGCCAGCAGCGCTTCCGGCTGGGCCAAGGC
>PKWT01000110.1 GCA_003132125.1 Micrococcales bacterium
GTTTTCAGACAGGTAACTTCGGGTTAGAGGGCCAGGTTTCTCGCCACGACGTCAGCCAACCGCTCAGCGACGGCCTGCGCGTGCGCGGCATCGGCGGCCTCGACCATGACCCGCACCAGGGGCTCGGTGCCGGACTTGCGCAGCAGCACCCGACCAACTCCGTCAAGCTCTGCCTGGGCTGCACGAACCTCGGTCTGCACCGCTTCGTTGCCTTCGACCCGGCTCTTGTCCACGCCCCTGACGTTGATCAGAACCTGCGGCAGTCGCTTCATGACCGCGGCCAGGTTCTCCAGCGAGCGACCGGTCTGGGCAAGGCGCGAGACGAGCAGGAGCCCGGTCATCGTGCCGTCACCCGTGGTTCCGTGGTCGAGGAAGATGACATGCCCGGACTGCTCGCCACCCAGGGTGAACCCGCCGGCCTTCATCTCCTCCAGGACGTAGCGGTCACCCACCGCGGTCTGCCTGACCGCGACACCCTCGCGCTCGAGTGCCTGAAGCATGCCCAGATTGCTCATCACGGTGGCGACGAGCGTGTCCCTGGCGAGCTCACCCCGCTCACGCATGCCCAGCGCCAGAATCGCCATGATCTGGTCGCCGTCCACATCCGCGCCCTTGGCATCCACGGCAAGGCAACGATCAGCGTCGCCATCCAGGGCGATGCCACAATCCGCTCCAGCCTCGACCACGGCTTGCTGAAGCTTCGCCAGGTGGGTGGAACCGTAACCATCGTTGATGTTGAGACCGTCGGGCTCGCAGCCGATCACCGTCACCGTGGCACCCGCCTGGCGAAAGGCCTCCGGGGCAACCTCGCTGGCAGCGCCGTGCGCGGCGTCCAGAACCACGTGCAGGCCGTCGAGACGATGTGGGAGAGCGGACAGCAGGTGGGCGATGTATCGGGCCGGGCCATCCTCGAACTGGCTGACCCTCCCGACACCGGAGCCGGTGGGCCGGTCCCAGGGCTCGTCCAGGCGCGCTTCGATGGCGTCCTCGAGCTCGTCTGCCAGCTTGTGACCGCCTCGCGCGAAGAACTTGATCCCGTTGTCCGGCATCGCGTTGTGAGATGCCGACAGCATGACGCCCAGGTCGGCTCCGCTGTCGGCAATCAGGAACGCGATGGCCGGAGTGGGCAGTACCCCGGCGTCCAGGACGTCCACCCCTGCGGACGCCAGCCCCGCGATGGTCGCAGCGGCCAGGAACTCCCCCGAGGCCCGCGGGTCCCGGCCCACGATCGCCTGAGGTCGATGGCCCTTGAAAGCACCGACTTCACCCAGCACATGGGCCGCCGCCACCGACAGGTCAAGGGCGAGCTCGGCGGTCAGGTACTTGTTGGCAAGTCCGCGAACACCATCGGTGCCAAAGAGTCGAGCAGCCATAGCCGTGAGCCTTTCGGTGAGTTCAACGTCGGCCGGTGCGGGCCCGGCATGCCGATGCACGTCGCGAGGGCCATCTCCGGGGACCAAGTCCCCAATGCCCACGGACACAGCAGTAGCGGCCTCGAAGCGCGGACACAGCCGGATTCGAAGCCGCCACCGGCGGTTGATGCAGGATCAGCGCTTGCTGTACTGAGGAGCCTTGCGGGCCTTCTTCAGACCGGCCTTCTTGCGCTCAGGGACGCGAGCGTCGCGGGTCAGGAAGCCGGCCTTCTTCAGCGCCGGACGGTTGAGGTCCTCGTCAACACCGTTCAGTGAACGGGCAACGCCCAGACGGACCGCTCCGGCCTGGCCGGAGGGGCCACCACCATGCACGCGAACCAGCACGTCGTAGGACCCATCGAGCTCGAGCACCTTGAAGGGCTCGTTCACGATCTGCTGGTGCACCTTGTTGGGGAAGTACTCGTCCAGCGTGCGGTTGTTGATCTTCCACTGACCGCTGCCAGGGATGATCCGCACGCGGGCGATGGCCTGCTTGCGACGTCCGGTCGCGGCACCGGGGCCAGAGGCCGCCGGCTTGCGGGCCTCGACCACGGGGGTCTCGGACTCGCTGGTGTACTCGGTCAGCTCTTGCTCTTCGCCTTCGACAACATCTGTTGCGTCTGCAACGTCTGCCTCGACGGCGGAAGTGGTGTCAGCCACGGTTCTCCTCGTTCGCTCTGTCTGTACTGATGATTCAGCGTGAATTCAGCTTGGTGGGCTCAGCCTCGGCTTGATGACTCAACCTGGCGGGCCGTGGGGTCTTACTGCGCGACCTGCGTGATCTCGAACGGCACTGGCTTCTGCGCCTGGTGCGGGTGCTGGGCCCCTGCGTAGACCTTCAGCTTGTTCATCTGCTGACGGGCGAGAGAGGTGTGCGGAAGCATGCCGCGAACGGCCTTCTCGACAGCCTTGGCGGGCTGTTTGGCGAGAAGCTCCTGGTATGAGGTGGCCTTGAGCCCACCCGGGAAGCCTGAGTGGTGGTAAGCCTTCTTCTGCACCAGCTTGCTGCCGGTGAGGGCAACCTTGTCGGCGTTGATGATGACCACGAAGTCGCCACCGTCAACATGGGGGGCAAAGGTGGTCTTGTGCTTGCCGCGCAGGAGGATCGCGGTCTGGCTGGCCAGACGACCGAGCACGACGTCAGTCGCGTCGATGACGTGCCACCGGCACTCGACCTCGTGTGGCTTGGGGGTGTACGTACGCACGGATAAGCCTTCGTTCTCTCGTGGCTGCGAAACTAGGGGCAGCGATGCAGTGAATGTGGTGGTGAGCGTCATCAAGCGATCTGAGCCCCGACGGTCCGGGGTCTGCGACGACGTGGCCGCAGTGCGCACAACGAGATATAACGATACCGGCGCGCCGACCCACCACAAAATCAGCTCCATCAAGCCTGTTCTGAGCACAAAACCCATCGCTCTCGGACATCGGCAGAACACTTGTGCAAAGAATGTATGCATGATTAGTGTGCATACATGAGCGATCCCAAGGCTCCCACCATCCACCTCGACCGCGCGGCCCTGGCGGTGCTCGCCCACCCGTTGCGCTCGCGCCTGCTCGCCGAGCTGCGGGTCGGTGGCCCGGCAACGGCCACGACGTTGGCGGCCGTGCTGCATACCAACAGTGGAGCCACGAGCTATCACTTGCGCAAGCTTGCAGAGGCGGCGCTGGTGGTCGACTCCGGTCACGGGCGGGGTCGACAGCGGCTCTGGACCGCCAACGCGGAGATTCGACCCCGCGAGGAGGACCCCGGCGACGATGCCGACGCCGAAGCCGCACTGACCTGGCTCGCCCGCGACTATCTGCGCCACTTCTCCGACCGGGCCGAGGAGTGGCTGGACACCCAGGACGGCTGGCCCGCTGACTGGCGTGGCCAGGTCGGCCTGTCGGACCACCTCGTCCAGGTCACCGTCGGACAGCTGAGCGCGCTGCGTGAGGACCTGGCGGAGGTCCTGGAACGCTACCGCCGTATTGGCGCCGGCAACCCGAGCGCCAAAAGGGTTTCGGTCTATGTCTGTCCTTTACCCGTCGATCGCCCACCCGAATAGCGACAGGGGTCAGTTCCGTCCAGTCAGCGCTGGACGAAGACCGCCACCGTCCTGGCCGGAACGCTCAATGTCGACGCTGCGCTGTCCCACAGTGATTTCTTCACGACTGGGTCCGCACCCGCAGACTGCACGGGCGAGAGCGCGAGGTTGGCGCCCGTCATACCGGGGAGCTTCTGGTCCACCGTCGCCGTCGAACCGTTGAACACCACGACCAAGCCCTTGAGGGCAGGGTCGACGTCGGCGCCAAGGGTGTCGTCAACCCGCATGACGATCACGCCCTGATGCGCGTCGGCGGTACCCGACACAGGGAAGGTCACCTTGGTGTTGATGGCGTCCGCGGAGCCGAGGCGGAACAGCGGCGATGAGAAGCGCAGCTCAAGCAGAGCCTGCGCCTGAGTAGTCGCCGACTGCACGTCCGTGGCCGACGGCTTGAGCGCAGGGTTGGCCAGGAGCGGCTTCATGAAGGGCCACTTCGCGCTGTTGTCGGCCGAAGGCGGCAGTCCGTGGCCGAAGCCGTTGTCTGCGCCGGTCCAGCCGAGAGTGTTGAACCAGTCGCCGCTGTCATAGCTGTTGCGGTTGAGGCTCTTGCTGCGCAACAGATCGGCGCCCGCGTGCCAGAACGATGCCGTCTGGCTCAAAGCGGTCGTCGCCAGCGACAAAGAGTTCATCCGGACGCGGTCGGCCATCGAGGTCGCCACCGGCAGCTTGAACGTCAAGGAGTCCCAAAGGGTCTCGTTGTCATGGGCATCGACGTAGCTGATGATCTCGTCCGGCTGGTCTGCGTAGCCCGCTGGTGAGCCGTTGTAGTCGACCTTGTCGCCGCGCACCACAACCCCGGATGCGTTGTCCTTGAAGGAGAATGACCGCAGGTTGCCCGCCAGACCGAGNNTTGCGTGGGTCCTCATCGAAGGGTCCGCCACCACGCACCCCATCGCGGAGCCGGTCGGAGAAGGATGCAATGCCCGTTCCGCCGAGGTTTCCCTGCGTGGCCTGGGTGAACAGCTTGTTGTTCGCGACCTCGCCGAAGTTCCACCCCTCGCCGTAGAGCGTGATGCTCTTGCCATCGACGCCATCATGCTCGAGCGTCAACGCGTCGAGCGCCGCACGGATCGCCAGCATGTTGGCCTTGCTGTGGTGACCCATGAGATCGAATCGGAAGCCGTCGACGTGATAGTTGCGCACCCACGAGACAACCGAGTCGACCATGACCTTTTGGGCCATCGCATGCTCGGTCGCCACGTTTTGGCAGCAGGTGGAGGTCTCGACCGCGCCGGTGGCGTTCAGCCGCTGGTAGTAGCCGGGCACAACCTTGTCCAGGACCGAGGTGTCAGCCTGACCGCTGGCCGCGGTGTGGTTGAACACCTGGTCCAGCACCACCCGAAGGCCGTCGGCGTGCAGACCGCCGACCATCGTGCGGAACTCCGCCACCCGCGAACCACCATCGGCTGCAGCCGCACTCGAGGCGTAGGAGCCTTCAGGGGCCATCCAGTGGAACGGGTCGTAGCCCCAGTTGAACGCATCCTTGGCAGCGACAGCCGTCACGCACTTCTGCTGCTCTTCGCTGTCCGGTGCAAAGGACGCCAGGTCGCAGGCCGGCTTGAGCTGCTTGGCCGGGTCCTCCTCGATCGAGGCGATGTCGAACGTCGGCAGGAGGTGGACGGTGTTGAGTCCCGCGGCTGCCAGTGCCTTCAGATGCTTGGTGCCGTCCCCGTTGTCCGCGAACGCGAGATAGGAGCCGCGGTGTGCAACAGGGACCGTCGAGTCGTTGACCGAGAAGTCGCGCACGTGCAGCTCGTAGATAGTCTGGTCGACGCGCTGTTTGAGTACCGGACCCGAGTTGCGTTGCCAGAGAGCCGGTTTCAGCGTCGGGTCGTCGAGATCGACGGCAACCGAGCGAGTGGAGTTCAACGTCAACGCGACGGAGTACGGGTCGGTGACCAGGTTGGTCTCGACCTTGCCGGTGGTGGGGGCAAAGACGACAACCTCGAAGAGGTATCGCGCGCCTCGCCACTGGGCGCCGGTATCCGCCCCCCATGACCCGTCAGAGCGACGGATCATCGGGACCCGCGTGGCCTGGCTCACCGGAGCATCGGCGCTCGCCGAGGCCGGCCAGAGCAGCACGGAGACCTTCTGCGCGGTGGGGGCCCAGAGTACGAATGAAGGCGCTTGACCGCGCCAGATCACCCCGTAGCTGCGCGAAGCCGCGGAACGGTAGAGATCGTCCAGGACACCCGGTGTCTGCACACCGGTCGCATCGAGCAGGCGGCCCAGATCGTCATACAGGGCAACGGCGACCTGACCCTTCAGGATCGAACCGGTCCGCTTGGCGGTCTTGCTGTTCAGCCGCAGCGCGAGGTAGCCCTTGAGCTCAGGATGGGCAGCAACGACAGCCGCAGGCAGCCCGGCGGAGTCGTAGGTGAGGTCGGCGACCGAACCGCCGGTCACTGACTCGGCATCGACAGCCAGGCCTCCTGTGGGCGACCAGTGCAGGCGCCAGCTCAGCAGGGCCAGATTCGCGCCGGACGGAACCGCCGTTGCCGGCCACGCCACGAGGTCGTTGCTCACCCAGAAGGCCTTGGACTTCAGCAGGTCAGGCGTCGCGCCCGCCTTCGAGTTCTTGACGCTGATCTGGTGCGTCGCGAGAACGTAGGAGATGGTCACCACCGAGCCGGCAGAGGGAACGGAGAGTGCGACGTTGTTGCCGCCGCTGTCGCCATAGCTCTCGGTCCAGCCCAGTTTGTGGGCAACCTTGAACTCATAGCTGCCAACCGGGATCTGGTCGGTGGACCACGTGTAGGTGCCGTCACCGTCGGGGTCCTGCAGCCAGGGCCGCATGCAGCTCGGCATCCAGTCACCGGGGCAGCCGAGCTCGCTCTGGAAGGAGCCCGGCGCCGTGATGATCGGCCCCTGGGCGTCGCTCGTGGCCCAGTGGGTCGCATGGTCGTAGTAGAAGGTCACGTCAGTTCCAGGTGCCGTGTAGGCGATGTTGCTGCCGCCCTTGGCTCCGCCTGCGCCGTAGTTCTCGTCCCAGGTCTTGTTGATCGCGGCCTTGTACTCGTAGTCACCGGCTGGGATGGTGCTGAACTTGCCCTTCCAGATCTGGTCGGTAGCGTCGAGCGCCAGCTGCGCCTGAGCGCAGTCCGGTTGCCAGTCTCCGGCGCAACCCATCTCCGAGTTGTCGCTTCCGGGCACGCTGACATTGTCGGGCTGGGTCACCGGCCCAACGCCCCCGCCGCCACCACCACCGGCAGGCACCGGGTCGCCGACCACGCCGTACGACGAGGCTGCGGACAGGTTGCCGCTGCTGTCTTTGGTGATGGCCCGGTACTCGAGGAGCGTGCCCTTGGCCCGGCCAGTGACGTCGTCGAAGACGCGGTATGGCGCGTTGTCATCGGTGCCCAGCGCCTTCCAGCTGCTCGTCCCGACCGGACGCACAGCGAAGCTGACCTGGGCAAAAGCGTTCTCGGTCAAGGCTGCCGAGATCTCGGCCCGCCCGCCGACGACCGCACCGGGCTGTGGCGAGGTGATCCAGGTCGTCGGCGCGGACTCGCGATCCGGCAGGTGTGCCTGGGCCTTCCACACCGACACTGACAGTGCAGGCACGGTCGCGGTCACCCGCGTGTCCTTGCCGGACCTGACCTCGGTGTGGCCGCCGTAGATCGGGTTGAACGTCGCATTCTTGCCGAAGGTCGCGAACGTCGCGCTCTTGGCCGTGGTCGAGTTGTTGGCCACGACGAGGTACTCCCTGCCGGTCGCCGAATCAACGCGACTGAACGCGTAGATGCCGGCGCCGTCGGAGGCATAACGGTGGATCTGCGCACCATCGGCCAACCCAGGGTTGGCGGCTCGCAGCTTGGCCAACGACGAAATCTGTTGGTAGAGAGGGGCTTTCGTGTCGAAGCGGTCCTTGCTGCCCGGTGTGCCACCGAGGATCTGCTCGCCGGCATACTGCGTCACCTTTGTGGCGAACATGTCCTGGCGAGCGTCCTTGTCGCCACCTGCGCCGATGAAGCCCTGCTCGTCGCCGTAGTAGACCACCGGCTGCCCGCGGGTGAGGAACATCAGGTCGTTGGCCAGCTTGGTACGCGCCATCAAGTCGGTGCCAGTGCTGCCGGATCCCTTCAGCATCATCGCAACCCGGCCCATGTCGTGGTTGCCGAGGAAGGTCGGCAGCTCGTAGGCGTTGGAGTCCGTGTCCGTGTAGTAGTCGTCAGCGGCGTAGAGATCGCGCATGCCGATCGTGGGCTTGCCCTGCGCGAACGCGAGCGCCTGGCTCTGGAAACCGAAGTCGAGAGTGGCCGGCAGCTTTGCAGTCGTCGTGAACGTGCTCATGACCGCCGGACTGCTGTCATAGACCTCACCGAACGTGAAGAAGTCGGGGTTTCCCTTGGCCTTTGCCTCGGACTGGATCGCCGGCGCGAACTTCTGCCAGAAGGCTGTGTTGACGTGCTTGACGGTGTCGATCCGGAACCCGTCGATACCGAAGTCGACCCAGTTCTTGTAGATGTCCGTCATCCCGTCGACAACCTTGGGCTGCTCGGTGAACAGGTCGTCGAGGCCGACGAAGTCGCCGTATTCCGCGGACTCGCCGGCGAAGGTCGAGTCACCCCGGTTGTGATAGACGGTCGGGTCGTTCAGCCAGGCCGGCGTCTTGGCCGTCTTGTCGGCCTCGGTCCGGAAGATGGGCACGTACGGGAACGACGTCGCCGGGTTCAGCGTCGGGAAGGTGCTCCCACCGGCATACGCCTTGTCGTCGAAGGCTTTGCCGCTCGCATCCTTGTACGGGCTGGTCTCCTTGGACACGTAGGCGTGCTGTCCGCCCTGGTAGTCGATGATGTCAGCGGTGTGGTTGGTGATGATGTCGAAGAAGACCTTCATCCCCTTGGCGTGTGCCGCGGAGATGAGCGACTTCATCTCGGCGTTGGTGCCCAGGTGGGGATCGATCTGGGTGAAGTCCGTGATCCAGTAACCGTGGTAGCCGGCACTCGCATCCGCCCCGGTGCCCTGGACAGGCTCGTTCTTGAACGTCGGAGTCAGCCAGATCGCTGTGGTGCCGAGCGACTTGATGTAGTCCAGCTTCTGCGTCACTCCCGCCAGATCGCCGCCGTGGAAGAACCCCTTGTCGGTCGGGTCGTATCCGGTCTCGAGCCGCGAGCCGGTGAGCCCGCCCCGGTCGTTGGCCGTCGAGCCGTTCGCGAAGCGGTCAGTCATCAGGAAGTAGAACTGTTCGCGCGTCAGCGGCGCGCGCAGACTCGAGCCCGCGAGCGCCTTGTCCGCAGCCGTCGCCGCGCCAGGCGGGTCGGTCGGGGCCACCCCGATCTTGTGCGTGACGTCGTCGTAGGAGAACGTCAGTCGGGCCGGCCCCAGCAGGACCAGCGGGATGTTCGCCCCGCCCTTTACGCCGTCCGTGCCATAGCTCTCGGGCCAGTCCTTGTTGATGGCCACCTTGATCTCGTACGTTCCCGCCGGTACGTCAAGCTCCCTGCTGTACGCCGTGCTGTCACCCTGGCGGGTCAGCTCGGTGACCGCACAGTCGGGCGCCCAGTCGCCGGGGCAGCCAACCTCGTTCTGTAGCGAGCCGACGAGCGTGGCGGTGCGCGGAGCATCAGCCGCCTGCGCGGTGCCGGCCA
>PKWT01000279.1 GCA_003132125.1 Micrococcales bacterium
CATCGAGGAGATCTGGATCAACTGCTCGGTCGTGTTCGCAGAGTCGGCGATGTGCTGCGCTGCGTCGCGCGGTAGAACGAAGTACGGCTCCTTGGGCATCACGCACCATCCCCAGCAGCTGGAGCCTGCAACAGGTGGTCGAAGGAGCCGTCCGACACGATCCCGGACTCGGACATCTTCTCGATCGCCCCAACCTTCATCAGCGCGTACTCGATGCGCCACCCGGCCGCCTTCAGCAGCAGCTCTGTGATCGAAGCCTCGGGTATCCACCCTCCGGTTGACTGGAGCAGGCACAGCCCGCCTGCGGGAAGGACGTGCCAGGTCGCCTGGGTGCGCTCTCCGATCTCGGGCTCCGGAGACAGCGGCTGGATCGTCGGGGCGATCATCGGGTAGGCGGCGGGGTATTCCAGGACAAACTCCAGGCCGGTGCCGCCGACGAGACCGTCTCCGCCGTCCGGCTGTGGACGCTCGAACGGCCAAATCGGAAGGACGCCGTACCAGCCGCCATGGGGCAGGAGCACGCCTGCGCGGGCCCCCCCTGGTGGAACGAATGTCAGGTCCTGGAATAGCGCTTCGATCTCGGCCTTGTCGCGCTGGAGCCGTGCCGGTTCAGCGTCGCACCAGGAGATCGGCGCGAACTCGGGGACCTCGCCATCGGTCATCCCTGCGGGGTGTCTTTCACCGGACGCGGCACGACCGGCGGCACGACGGCGGGCCCCTTCCCCGTCTTGGGCGGGTCGGGAAACTTGCTGCCGAAGACCTTGCCCCAGTGCCTGATCGCGCCCGCGTCGTCGCTCGATGCCTGATCCGAGACGGCGAGGGCAGCCTCGGTGGAGGCGGCGCGGAGACATTGAGCGAACTTCGCGTAGTCGAGATCCTTCTGGATCTCGCCGCAGATATTCGCCGGGTCCGTGACCCGAACGCCGCTCTCCATCGCATAGGCAGCGGTCGTGAAGAAGGTACGGAGCGCGATGGGCCGGGTGTTACCGGTCGGGAGGTAACTGAGCGCCAACACCTCCATGACGAGCGACTTGATCTCGATGTCCTGGGACTTGCCCCACGCCTTCAACACGCGGACGGTGCCAGCGAACTTGTTCCAGGCCGCGTGCTTCCTGTTGACCTCGTCGATCAGGTACTGCGGGTCCGCGGGGACCCACTTCTTCGAGGTGAA
Source organism: Micrococcales bacterium (assembly GCA_003132125.1). Lineage (GTDB taxonomy): Bacteria > Actinomycetota > Actinomycetes > Actinomycetales > Dermatophilaceae > UBA4719. The sequence goes on from PKWT01000279.1 coordinate 1,172, forward strand.
CTCAGGGATCAGGAGCCGGTCACCGTCCAGGAGCGCCGGCATGGCGTCGACCGTGAACGCCTCGTCGTCATCTTTGTCGTCCATGAAGCACTTCACAGCATGGTTGCGCCAGGTCGAACGCCGCACCTCGCCCGCCGCGTGGTTCCCGTTGGTGCCTAGCAGTTCTCGCACGCGGGTTTGAACATGGTTGAGGGCATCCTCCGCCGAGCCGCCCGGCTGTCCCCAGTCCGGGTGCGACAGCGCCTTGAACACGATGACTGTGTCGACGTCGTGGATCGGATCCTTCTGGGTGCCCCGTGCAAGCGAACCGGACACACGCACCTCTGCGACATCGGCCTCGCCAGCGAACGACGTCTTGAAGAGGTCACGGCGGCGGCGTGCCTCTGTGACCTGATCCGGGTTGGCGTTCACGGTCGTCTGGTAGGTGTCGAACGCTGAATCCACGCTCATTTTCAGCCCCTCTCGGCCGCCGGTATGGAGCCGCCCCATCGATTTACCCGAACACGTGTTCGGACAAGCAAATCTTACGCCGACCCACCGACACGTCGATGAATCTGACCGGTTTCAAGGCTGCGCCGTGTCGGGACCATGCCTCGGCGCCGCGCGTCCGCCACGCCATCTGGATCGCACCTCCTATCGGTCGTCAATCACCCCGGGGTCCGGGTTTCCAGCCCGAGTGGCGGCCACCATTGCTTGCCGCAGTGGCCTGGCCGCCTTGGCTCCGGCCAGCTCGACTCAGGCACGAGCGAGCGTGCGTCATTTCGCCGCCAAGGACCGCACCTTCAAGACCGTCCGTCCGAATCAAGGAAGGACGAGCGAGACACCTTGGGGAGCTGGTCGCAGCCGGAGGTGGCTGTCCCGTAGCGGATCCCTTACGGACGCCCGAGGTCTCGCCCCGCGTCATCTGAACGCACTGATCAGCCGCGTAGTGGGCGCGGCTGAGCGAACTTGATCCGCTCAGGCGCCGCACCAACTCGCACGCGACTGGCTCATGGTTGAGGACGGTTGTGGCTGGTCAAGAGGTGAGCGCGTCGCCGTCGTTTTCGAGTTTGTGCTTCAGCCCAGTCCAGATCCTGCGCTCCATGCGGCCGCCGAGTGGCCCGACCAGCGGCCCAAGCAACCGGAACCACCCCTTCGGTCGCACCCGCCAGTCCCAGCCCATGACAGTTTCGTCACCCTCTGCGGTGAGGGTCAGCCACCCGGAGGTCTCCATCGTCGAGCTTGTGGTGAGCGAACCCAGCCGGTGCGGCCGTTCGAACTCGATGAGCTCAACGACGATCTCCATGTTCGCCTTCCCCATGTGTGCAAGGAACCGTGTGCCCAGCCCGATGGGCAGCGCTGTGAGCAGCTCGACGTCGGTCATGGCGGGGTTGAACGAGGGCTCGTTGCGCGAGTCGGCGACAGTGTCGAAGACCTGCTCCAGCGGCGCTGCGATGCGGACGTGTCCGGTGATGTGAGCCACGCCTTCATGCTATCGGCGGGCTCAGAGTTGACGTGGCCGTCATCTCAATCCCGCCACAAACACTTCCCGCTAGTCCGACATGACTACTCCTCATAGCGCCTGTCTCCATAGTTTTGGGGGAGGTTCATCCGGCGGCCGATCTGGTCGCTGCGTTCGGGGATGGTGTGCTTGATCTTCAACGCCCGCAACCGTGTTCGGGTCGAGGGATGGGAGTACGCCTTGTCGGCCAAGAGCCGCCCCAGCTCGCCGGTGTTGTTGGCGCGGTGTGCATTGAACAACGGCATCAGCATCGGGTTGTCGCCGTCCTGGTCCGCGCTGAGCAGCATAGTGACGGGGCTGCACAACTCGTCGGTCAGCGCATGGATCTTGGTCGTCCTCCCGCCGCGGGAACGACCAAGAGCGTGATCGGCCGGTTCGACCGGCAGATTCGTGTCATTCCATCCAGCCCCCTGTGGCCAGGGTGGGCCGGGCACCGGCCGCGTGTTGGTGCACGCGGATGCTGGTGGAGTCCACTGAGATCATGCCCAGCAACTCCCGCTGCTCGCCGGCGCCCTCATCGCGAACCTTGGCGAACATCCGGGTGTAGGTCCCATCGGTCGACCACCGCCGGTGACGTTCCCAAACCGACTGATAGGCACCGAACTCCGGCGGTAGGTCACGCCACGGCGACCCGGTCCGGAACCGCCAGGCAATGCCCTCCAAAGTCTTCCGATGGTTGTTCCACGGCCTGATCGGACGCCCCGCGTCCGCTGGAAGAACACTCTCAAGGACGGCCCACAACTCATCAGAGACCACATTGGTACGCAACATGACCCCATGCTCGGTGGTCAGCCCACGAATCTTTAGCACACACGCCCTAGTCACGTGGCTTCGTGACAGGGGATCGGCGCAGGTCCGCGCGTTATGGCGAACCTCGACCGCGCGGCTGGGCGGCCCGGCCTACTCTTGGCCCATGCCGGGACGGGTTGCGAACTTCGCCAACATCGTCAGCCTGCTCGGAGCGTTCCTGGCGACCTCGGTGGTCCTCGGACTTCTGGGGGCTGGCCTGGTGATGCCGGCCGTGGGTGCCACCGGTGCCACGGCCCGCGCCGGGGTCCATGTCTTTGACACCCTGCCCAGCG
>PKWT01000092.1 GCA_003132125.1 Micrococcales bacterium
CCTAACCTCCGTGGTCAGTACAGCTAGGCGGGCGAACTGTTGGCGCTGTGTGGCTCGACGATGGCACCTCGTTATGCACGCATTTACCTATTGGAGCTGGATTCGCCACTGTCCGGTGCTTGGTAGACGGGGACGATGACTTGCACCTAATGATGGCGATGGCCAGAGACCAAATCATGATCGTGAGCAAATGCTCAGACTGTGAGCAGATCCTTGCACAGGACAAAATAGGGCAGTAGTTTGTGGGAAGTGGCGAGGATCACCGACCCGCAAAGCGACCTTCGGAAGCACATTCGAAAGGCTGGACGGCACTGTGTCGAATGAGCCAAATGGGGCAGGTCGAAAGCCATCCTCGACGCCTCGTCTTCGTGTCTCGGGGATTAGTAAGCATTTTGAGGCGGTGCGCGCCCTGACTGACGTGTCGTTCGATTTTGCGGCAGGGGAAATTCATGCCCTGGTCGGCGAGAACGGCGCGGGCAAGTCAACGCTGGTCGGTGTCATCACCGGCCTGATCGGACCCGACAGTGGCTTCGTCGAACTCGACGGGAAGCCCATACGGTTCCGGAACCCGCTCGAGGCGCGGGCGGCGGGTGTGACGGCTGTCTTCCAGGACCCCAACTTGTTCCCGCACCTTTCGGTGGCAGAGAACATCTTCACCGGTAACTATCCACGCTCCGGGGCCTTTGTCGACCGCAAAGCCATGGCGCGCGAGGCGCGAGCGAAGTTGGACGACCTCGGGTTCGACCTCGACGCTGACCGGCTCGTTGCGGGCCTGACCGTTGCGGAGGCACAGTTCGTCGAGATTGCGCGGGCCGTCGACACGGGCCTGAAGATTCTCATCCTGGACGAGCCCACAAGCGCGCTGACGCCTGGCGAGGCAGAAAAGCTCTATGCAGTCGCGCGCAAGCTCAAGAGCCTCGGCACCACGGTTGTCTGGATCTCGCACCGGATGGAGGAGATTCGGGTCCTCGCGGACACGATCACCGTCCTGCGCGACGGGGGGCACGTGCAGACGTCGCCGGCTGCCGAGCTCGACGACGACGCCATGATCCGACTAATGGTGGGTCGCTCCGTGGTGCTCAATCAGGTGGCCCGCACCGAGCCAGTCGGGCCGCCCCGGTTGGCTGTCGAACACCTGAGCCTGCCCGGTGTCTTCGACGACATCAGCTTCGAGGTCGCCGAGGGCGAGATCGTCGGTGTCGCGGGCCTCGTCGGTTCGGGGCGTTCCGAGATCGCACAGGGAATCTTCGGGCTCAGCCCGAGGATGACCGGGGTCGTGCGGGTCGGCGGTGCGCAGGTCAAGCCGCGGAGTCCGGCCGCCATGGCCGATCACGGAGTCGTCTACTTGCCCGAGGATCGGGATGCTGAGGGTGTCATCTCGAGCCTGAGCATCGCTGCGAACATCTCGCTGCCGAGCACCCGCCGACTGAGCCGGTTCGGGTTCATGCAGTCGCGCCGGGAGCGCGAGCTCGCCTCCCAGCAGGGTCAGGCGCTCCGCATCAAGGGCCACGTCCAGGACCCAGTCAGTTCGTTGTCTGGGGGGAATCGGCAGAAGGTCGCGCTCGCACGGTGGCTGGCGACCGACCCGCGCGTTCTCTTGCTCGACGAGCCCACCCATGGCATTGACGTGGGGACGAAGGCGCAGGTCCACGACATAATGCGGAACCTCGCCCGTGAGGGGCGCATGGCCATCCTGATGATCTCGTCCGACCTGCTGGAGGTCATCGCTGTTAGCGACCGCGTCCTGGTGATCTCACGTGGCCGATTGACCGCTGACATCCCGATCTCGGAGGCGAGCCAGGAACGTATCCTCGCGGCGGCCACCCGTGCGTCCAACGGGAAGGACGCCGTCGCATGACCGCCTCCGTTCAGACCGTACCCGAGCGGCTGAAGGAACGGCTGCAGATCTCCGGCGGATCCGCAGCGCTGCGGATCCGCTTCATGGGCGTCCTCGCCTTCCAGGCGCTGCTCATGGTGGTGTTCACGGCTCTCGTGCCCCGCTTTATCGGCTGGGGCAACGTGCAGAGCATCCTCTTCACCGCTGCGATCCTCGCGATGGTCGCGGCGGGCCAGACATTGGTTGTGCTTACTGGGAACCTCGACCTGTCGGTCGGGTCCATTATGGGATTGAGCGCGTATGTCGTGTACGACCTCGCGAGCCAGGCGCCCGTGCTCAAGCCGTATGTCGTTCTCGTCGCGATCATTTTCGGTGTCGTGCTCGGGGCCATCAACGGCTTCCTTGTGGCGGTTCTGGAAATTCCGTCGATTGTCGCCACGCTTGGGACCCTGTCCGTCTACCGAGGCTTTGTGTCCTTCTACGCGCACGCCAGGGAGGTATCGGTCGGCGAGCTGCCGCAGTGGGCGCGGCATCTGGCCAGCGCCAACTGGCTTGGGGTGTCCGCGTACGTATGGCTCGCTGTCGCGCTGGTTCTCCTAGTCGGGTTCGCCCTCCGGACTCTGCCGTGGGGCCGCAAGATCTACGCCTACGGCTCGAACCCTCGTGCCGCGTACTACTACGGGCTCAGTTCGCGGCGCATCGTCATCGGTGCCTATATCGGTGCGGGCGTGATCGCCGCCCTCGTCGGACTCCTCCTCGGGGCCCAGGTCGGCAACATCAACTCGCTCCTCGCCGACGGTATCGAGCTGCAGGTTCTCGCCGCTGTCGTCATCGGAGGGGTAAGCATCTGGGGCGGGTCTGGGACCGTGTACGGGGCAGCGATGGGTGCCATCGTCCTGGCCACCATCAACAACGGTCTCGTCCTCCTGGGTGTCCAGGAGTTCTACCGACTGATCTTCCAGGGCGCCGCGATCGTCGCCGCTGTCGCGGTGGACGCCCTCGTCCAGAGACGGGTACAAAGCGCGACCAACCGTCGCGCAATCATGGAGGTGACCTCGTGAGCAGGCAGTTGCGGACCTATTCCTCCGAGCTCATCCTGGTCGGACTCATCGTTCTCGCCGCCGTATGGTCGAGCGGGCTGTCCCCGTACTTCCTCGACACGAGCAACCTTCTCCGCTCAGCGCAGTTCTTCGTGATCTTCGCGCTGATGGCCTTCGGTCTCTTCCCTGTCGTCGTCCAGGGGGAGATCGACATCTCACTCGCATCGACGCTCGCGGTCGGGAGCGTGTTGTTCGCTCTGCTGTCGGTCCGCGGGGTGTCGCTCTTCGCTGCGCTGCCGATCGTTCTCGTGGCCACCGCCGCCCTCGGCGCCGTCAACGGGCTGCTGGTCGCCTATGCCGGACTGCCCTCGCTGGCCGTGACGCTCGGAACGATGGGCGCCTACCGCGGGCTTGCCTACCTGCTCGCGGGCGATTCGGGCGTTACCGGGATCACGCCGGACTACCGCCTGCTCGGCAGTTCCTGGGTCGGGATTGTGCCCTCTTCAGTGGTCCTCGCGCTGATCATCGCGGGGGCGTGTGCGCTCCTCATGGGGACCACTTCCTTCGGTCGGTACAGCTATGCGATCGGCAGCAGCCCGGCCGCATCGCGGATGGCGGCAGTGCCGGTCAACCGCACCCGGGTCGCGGCGTACGCCCTCGCGGGTGGGCTGTCGGGCCTCGCCGGTCTGGTCTGGGTGAGCCAGTATCAGTCCGCGCGGGGCGACAACGCCGATGGCTCGATCTTGTTCGTGTTGACGGCGGTCGTGCTGGGCGGGGTGTCGATCAAAGGGGGGAGCGGCCGGGCTGTTGGGGTGCTCCTCGCGGTGGTCTTGCTCGGCACCATCCTGACGGGGATGCAGCTTGCCAACGTCCCCGGCACAAGCCAGACGCTTGTCATTGGCGCGCTCCTGATCGGGGCAATTGGGCTTCCACGAGCAGTCCAGCTCATCCGGCAACGGTTCGGGTCGGGACAGCTGACCGCACCCGCAGGCGAATAGGTCGTCCAGGGGAAATGCCCGGGTCGGCGGCACCACCTCGGCCGAGCGGTCGAGCAGAGACGACGATGCTGCGTCCGCAGCACGGCGACACTAGAAAGGTAAACTGATGAGTCGAATTCAGCCGAGCCGGCGCGTTGCCGGCTTGATGGCCTTTGCGACGGCTGCCCTGGTGCTAACCGCCTGCTCCACGCAGGCGCCAGGATCCTCGGGCGCGACCGCTTCGGCCTCGCAAAGCGGTGGGTCGGCAGTCAAAGCCAAGATCTTCATGGCCCCGAAGTTCACGGGGCTTGCCTACTTCGAAGTTGCCCGCAAGGGCGGGGAACAAGCTGCCAAGGACCTCGGCATCGACTTCAAGTACATCGGGTCGGACAAGCCCGAGGCGAGCGCGCAGATCGCCACACTGACCAACGCGATTCCCCAGCACCCGGATGCTCTGGTCGTCAGCGCCATCGACGGCGACGCTGTCGCACCCGCTCTTGAGCAGGCGCGACAGGCCGGGATCAAGGTCGTCACCTACGACGCGGATGCAGCCGTTACCGCGCGCGATATCTTCGTCAACCAGCTCACCTACGAGTTGGCCGCGAAGACGATGCTCGACGCCGCCCTGCTGAACTCCCCGAGCGGCGGGCTGGTGGCGTTCATCTCGGCCTCGCCGAGCGCCCCAAACCACGCGGCGCACGTCAAGTTCATGAAGCAGCTGATGGACACGGACCCCAAGTACGCCTCGCTGAAGTACGTCAGCACAGTTCAGTTCGCTGGTGACGATGCGACGAAGAGCCAGGAGATCGCCCGGAACCTCATGCAGGCACACCCTGACCTCAAGGTGATCATCTCGTCCTCGGCCGTCTCGGCCCCTGCCGCCGAGCAGGCCATCATCGACGCAGGCAAGGGCGGTCAGGTGTTCGCCACCGGTGTTGCACTGCCGAGCTCCGTCCGCGACTTCATCAAAAGCGGTAACTCGAAGGCGTTCATGATGTGGGACCCGGCTGAGCTCGGGTACATCGCGACCGTCGCTGCGGACGAGCTGGTGAAAGGCACGATCACAGGCAAGGAAGGTGACATCGTCGATGCCGGGGCCGCCGGCAAGTACACCGTGGGTAAGGACGGCGAGGTCGACTACAACAAGCCGCTCATTTTTACCGCTGCCAACATCGACAAATATCAATTCTGATTCATTGAGGCTCGGTCGTCCTCCCTGCCCACCGTTGTGCAGGCGCAGGGAGGATGACCGGTTGTCTCGATCAGGCGAGGACGCCTGGGATGGAGACCTTGTGGCTAGCATCGGCAGGTCCGGCACTGCTCAGACCGACCAGGACCGGCAAGCTGTCCTCGTGCGTGCGGCGTGGTTGTACTACAAGGACCGACTGACGCAGGCGGAGATAGCTGAGCGGTTGTTCGTCTCCCGCGCGACTGTCGGACGCCTGTTGGACGCCGCACGCGACGAGGGGATCGTCCGGTTCGAGATCAGCGCCGACCACCTGGCAGCCTTCGAGCTCAGTGGCCGACTCCGTGAGCGCTACGGGCTGGCTGACGCGATCGTCGTGCCCCGCGCATCCAGCGCTGACGCCGCCGACCGGGCCAACGAGCGGGTGGCGGCTGCCGGGGCCGAGTACGTCAAGCGATTCCTCAAGCCTGGCGCGGTGATCGGGGTGGGCTGGGGCGACACCGTCACCCGCGTGCTGCTCGCCTTGCCCCGTAGTTCCCTCGAGGGGGTCACGATCGCGACGGTCGCGGGTGGCATCAACGCTTACACACGGCAGATCAGCGCCCTGAGTACCAACGGAGTCAACGAGCACCTGCGGGTCATCCCGGCACCGCTGATCGCGTCCTCCGCGACCATCGCGGCCGCGCTACGACAGGACGCCTCGGTGACGAGCGTCCTGCGGCTCGCTGAGGGCGCGGTAGCCACCCTCACCGGTATCGGGTCCAGCCGGACCGTGGCCAGTTCGGTGCGGTCCGGGCTCTTCAGCCAGGAACAGGTGGACGAGTTTCGTGCCATGGGCGCGGTCGGAGACATGCTCGGCGAGTGGTTTGACGCCAAGGGCGCGGCCCTCGTCGGAGCGGCGTCCGACAGGAAGATAGGAATGGGCATCGACCAGCTGCGTCGGATGCCGAATGTCGTCGGCGTCGCCGGCGGTCCGGACAAGGTCGAGGCGATAGCGGGCGTGCTCAGGGGCGGCTACCTGGACGTGCTGGTTACGGATGAGGACGTCGCTGAACTACTCCTGGAAGGGCTGTGACATCCGGCCGCACGATGACATCCGTCCGTACGATCCGTTCACACGCAAATACGTTTCTGGAGGACAACATGCCCGGAGCCTCGGTCCGCCTAGGCCGGCTGCTTGACAAGGATTCACGCCGCTCATTCATGGTCGCGTTCGACCGGACATTGGCGATAGGACCGGAGCCGCACGCAGAGAACAGCGCTGCGACCATTGCGACCATCGCGGCGAACGGCGCCGATGCCATTCTGCTTAGCCCTGGGCTGGTCAAACAGCACGGTCACCTACTTGCCTACCGGGGCGCGCCCGCGATCGTCTGTCGCATCGACTTCCCGTTTTTCGGTCCCGGCGACCGAGGCGCCGGTGAGGAGTTCCGTCTCATTGCATCGGTAGAGGAAGCGGTCGGTCTCGGCGCCGACGCCGTGGTGATGTTCCATACCCTCGGATACCGGGAGAAGGGCCCCTGGGCTGACAACCTCGCGACTATTGGCCGGGTGGCCCAAGAAGCGCGCCGGATCGGTGTCCCGCTGATTGTCGAGGCGGTGCCGTGGGGCGCGGCAACTGAAGATCCGCGGGCCCCCCGTCTGGTCGCGGAGGCCGCCAGGATCGCTGCGGAACTTGGTGCCGATGCGATCAAGACCGAGTATGTGGGCTCGGTCGAGGGCATGCGTCTGGTTGTCGACAGCTGTCCGGTGCCCGTCTTCGTGCTCGGCGGTCCGAGAGTCAGCGTCCCCAAGTTGCTCGAGTTCACTGCCAATTCGCTCGCCGCGGGTACTTCCGGGGTGATCTACGGACGCAACGTGTGGCAGCGGGAGGACTGCGCTGAGGTCTCCGCCGCCCTCATCGGCATCGTGCATGGCCCTAAGGAAGCAGTCTAGTGGACGCGCCCTTTCTGCTGGGCCTGGACGTCGGCGGCTCGTACGTCAAGGCCACCGCCTTCCAGCTTGGCCGCGGTGCCGCCGTGACTCGCGGCCGGCCAGTGCCTGTGCTCCATCCGGCCCCCGGACACAACGAGCGCGACGCACGGCTCCTCTGGCATGAGGTCGCCGAGGTGGTCCATCAGGTCATGGACCTGTTGCCTTTGGGCCGGCGCGTCGAAGCCGTCGGCGTCACGGGGCATGGGAACGGCCTCTATCTCGTCGATCACAAGGGTCGACCGACGCGCAACGCCGTCATGGCTTCCGATACGCGGGCGGCTGGCCAGGTGCGGGAATGGATCGACGCCGGAGTACAAGAGCACCTCGCGCCACTCACTTGGAACCGACTATGGCCAGGCCAGCCCGCTCCCGTGCTGGCCTGGCTCCGCGCGCATGAGCCGGGCGCGCTTGAGGAGGCGTCCTTCGCCCTGCAGTGCAAAGACTTCATTCGCGCTCAACTCGTGGGTCGGGTCGGCACTGAACTGACGGACCTCAGCTGTAGCGGTCTCTACGACAACGTGCGGGGCCAGTCGTGCACGGAGGTCTTCGAAGCTCTCGGCATCCCCGACCTGCAGCACCTCGTACCCGCGCCCGCGGCATCCACAGATGTTGTGGGGCACGTGACGCCCGAGGCCGCCGAACTGACGGGGATCCCGTTCGGTACGCCCGTCGTTGCGGGCGTGGTGGACAACGTCGGACTGCACCTCGGTTCCGGTGTGCTCGACAGCTCAGCGATCTGCGTTGCGGCCGGGACGTGGAGCGTCAACCAACTGCTCATGGCCCGCGAGGAGATGCTGCCCGGGGCGGGACCCGGCGAGGTCGCCGCCTTCGCTGCGTGCTCGACCGTGATACCCGGTACCGTGCTGCTGATCGAGGCAAGTCCCACATCCGCGGGTGCCCTCGCCTGGGCGCTCGAGCACGGCCTCAAAGGGGTGGCCCACGAGGCCGCGAGCACAGGGACCGACGTCTTCGACCTTGCACTACGGCGAGTCGCCGCCCTTCCCCAGCAAGACGACGGGCCGGTCTTCGTACCATTCCTCGACGGGAGCCGGGACAACCCGGCGGCGCGCGGGGGGTGGCTGAACGTCTCGTCCTGGAACGACGAGGACGCACTGCTCGGAGCGGTCGTCGAGGGGGTCTGCATGGAACACCGTCGGCACATCGAGCGCCTGTCACCCAAGTCCGCCGGGCTGCCGCTGCGCCTGTCTGGCGGAGCGGCGAAGAGCGCGACGTGGGCGCAGCGGTTCGCCGACGTCACGGCTCGCGACGTGGAGGTCTCGGGGTACCGGGAACTGGGAGCAGTCGGGGCCGCTGTGGTCGCGGGGGTTGGTGTCGGCCTGCTCAAGGACTTCGAGTCGGCGGTCGCCCCGCTCGAGCCGGGAAGGGTCGCCTTCACCCCTGACGAGGGCGCGGTCGCTCACTACGAGGAGCGGTTCAGGCGCTACGTCGCCATGGCGGACTGGATGGAGCAGATCCCGGCGATGCATGACGTAACGCGAACTCTCGATCCCAAAGGCCCGGGCGGCCCCGTCCGGGGCCCAGGCGATGACCACCGGAGAGGCCAAATAACGTGATGTCGCCATCCCGCAACCGCAGGGACGCTGTGGTCGTCGGCGTCGACTACGGCACGCTTTCTGGTCGGGCGGTCGTGGTCAGGGTGCGCGACGGTCAGGAGCTGGGCAGCGCCGTCCACGACTATCCGCACGCGGTGCTCGACGCTGCGCTGCCGACAGGGGAACCTCTGCCGCCAGAGTGGGCGCTGCAGGTGCCCGCCGACTACATCGCCGTCTTGCAGGTCGCGGTGCCTGAGGC
>PKWT01000203.1 GCA_003132125.1 Micrococcales bacterium
GAGGTATCTTGATGTCAAGAGAGTCCGGAGGGGGATTTGCCCACCTGGGACACACACCTTCGACATCTGGCTCCCGGCCTGACAGGTAAGTTCGCAGGGCTAAGGAACGCGCGAATGTCCGAAGCCACATAATCTATGGCCGGGCGATGGGGGGGGGAGCGCCCGAGATGACTTGCACACCCGACGACCAGGGCTCCATCGGGCCTCGACAAGATCCGATCGCTACGGGTGGTGCTGGACTGTTTCGTATGAGGCCCGGTTCCCGGTGAACGCTGCGGGCGAGACATACGGACACCTCTCCCTGGCGAGGCTCCGACTCTCGGGTGCGTCCACTGGCGAACCTCGGGCGGTTCCGCTAATGGACTCCCTCTAGTGCCGATGACAGTGAGCTGGCCGGCTGACACGAAGCTGTTTGTCCGTGGCACAACCGCGACAAGGAAGCGTCATTCCGCCCACTGAGACGCAGGCGGCCGGCATCGACGAAACGCTCGCTCGCACCGATGACAGCGCGTTGCGCGAGTGCGACGAATCCGCCCCGAAGCTGCCTTCGCCCTGGTCATGCTCACCTGCGAACCGACAACCCTGACCCTCCCGTATCACACCGGAAGCCATCCACAGTTATGACAGGAGAGCCAAAATTTCCGAGCTAGAAGCCGTCTGCGGACAGTCTATTGCCGTACGCCAACGCCGTAGCCTTGTTCTGCTTCCGCAGTCTGTAGAGGAGCAGGTGTCGGCTCATTCTTGCTTGCCCCTAGCCCCAGCTTGGTGTCCAAAACTCATGAACGTGTATTGAGTTCTCAGGCTGCCTTTCCCAGGTGGGCGTGGTCGATGTGGCCGCGAACATGGGTGTCGATCGTGGTCAGTGCATGGCGGAGTTCGGTCGGTGCCGGTGACTGGTCGGCGGCCAGCAGTGGTGCCAGGAGCCGGTCGTGGACCTTGGTGTAGAAGACCGCGACGCGTTGGCCGTCGGGGGTCAGGTCGTAGGTGTTGGTGTGGGCGACGAGCTGGGCCTGACGATGGGTACTACGGTCGTGGGGCTGGGCGTCCGGTGGGCATCCTTGTGAGGCAACGGCCGGTGGGTGTCTGCGTGCACCGGCGGGTGAGGGTACCCATCGGTGTCAGGGTCGCGGTCCTGATGTGGCACCGTGGCAGGCTCCGGAGCGCGATGCGGCCGAGGCATCGGCACGCCGATGCCGCCAAGGGCGCGATGTGCCACGCGCTGCACGGGCTCCGGCAGGTTCGCCGTGTAGGCGGCGGTCACCACCGCTCCGCCCGTGAAGCTGGTCAGCTGGACGCCACGCCGGCTCAGCTGGTGGGCCAGACGANNCCGCTCCGCCCGTGAAGCTGGTGAGGGACAGCGCGGTGCCTATCACAACGCCGCGGTGCATGACCGCCTGCCATGCGGCGACCCGATGCGGCCGGGGACGTATCAGGGCGTGGGAAGGCATCGCGTGAAGCTCGGTGGCGTTACCGGGAGATCGCAGGACTTGCAACAGCGGCTCAAGCCCGGCCGGCAGGTCGTCCCAGTTCTCGTGGCGTGGTCTGCGTCGGTTGCCGCGCGGGTATGGGAGCCGCAGCATCACACCACGAACCGTTCGGGAGTCAGGGTCTGCGCGAGCCGCTGCAACCCGCGATGGCAGAGCACGCGCACGTGCCCGGGCTTCTTGTCAACCAGTTGCGCCACGGCCGCGACGTCCAGCCCAGCGACGATGCGCAACGCGACAACCTCTGCCTGATCCGGTGGCAGCTGCCTGATCAGCTGCAGCGCACGATCCAGCAGCATCGCGTCATACGCTTCGGTGTCAGCGGCAGGCACAGGGACGAGCCGTTCGAGCGAGTTCGGCTGGTCGATCAGCTCGGTGCTTTGTCGATGCCGGGCACGGGCAGCGTCGACGCTGCGGCGTCGAGCGATGGTGAACAGCCACGCCCGGAACTGGCTCGAGTCACCCCGGAACGAGCCCAGGGCGCGCAGTACGCGGGCCCAGGTCTCACTCGCGACGTCCTCGGCGTGACGGTCGTCGATGACCCGGAGGTAGCGCACCAGGGGCGGGTGCAGGCAACGCCACAGCGTGGCGAAGCCCTCGCTGTTCCCGGCACGCGCGAGCGCGAGCGCCGCGTCCAGGTCCTCCTCGGGCCGACCCGGCACTCCCACGCTGTTCAGCTCCGGGTCCTCGTCGTGCGCGGTGGTCATGCGAGCAGACTCGGAGTCGCCTGGAAGAGGCGCTGCCGACGCTCGCATGACCACCGCCATCAGAGACTGGTCAGCTGACCGTGATCGTGATGATGCTGCTGTGCGAGCCCTTGTCGGTCTTGTTGCCCGCAAAGATGAGCTCGTACTGCTCCTTCTGTCCCTTGCGAGTACCCGGGATGACGCTGAGCGTCACCTGGCCCTTGGCGTTAGTTTTCTTCGTGCTCACCAGGGTGAAGCTGTGCGCACCGGCAGCGCGCTTCTCCAGCTTGACCGACTCACCGGCAAGCCCCTTGGAACCGACCTTGAGCAGCCCGGTCAAGGTGACCTTCTGGTTGTACGGGACGGTGGTGCGCGACGCGTGCAGCGTCAGGCTGGTCGGCTTGGCCGCGGTAGCAGCCAGCGCCGGCGAGGCACCGAGGGCAAGAACTGCGGCACCAGTAGCAGCAGCAGCGGCAATACGCGAGGGACGAAGCATTCGGAGAGATTCCCTTCATAGCGCAGGCCATACCGGCCTACGGACGATGACAGACGGACGATGACAGACCATGAACACAAAACATCAGATCGGTTGACGCCAGCCTGACCAGACCTCGCTGGTCACCGGCATCAACGGACCCGACACCTATAAGACGTCCAGCCGCCCCGATCCGTTACAGCTAGCTCCCCGCCGCTTCCTCAGGGCCAACTCCGCGGGTTGCGAAGTCGGCTCAACCGACGACGTACCCAGGCCGAATCCACGACGTCCCGGACGTATGAGGATGAGTTGGCCGTGTCCGGGAGCGGGAATCTCCACCGGACGTGTCCTACGGGACGCATCTTTGCGTGCACGGCCCGGACCTGTGCCGCTGCCGTAGCCCCGTTCCGTATACGAGATGTTGCAACGCCGGGAGGATCAGGCACTGCCGATTGCTGAGGCGCCAAACGACTCGTGAGCCTGGCCAATCGTCGTCGATCGCAGCGACCTTGACGTCGACTACACCGAGCGGCAGAGCTTCCTCTCGGATGATGTTGTCGGTGATGTCGCTGTCGTGGCCAAAGCTCTGGGCCCTCCTCGTGACTGGAGAATAATGTTGGACACGTCGATCACCTCGTGACGACGCTGCGCAGTCTTGAGTCCAGAAAGGGAGCTCTTCCTTGCCTCTCACGTCAATGCGCTTCTTGGCCTTTTGCATCGGCCTGGCGATCGCCATCCCCGTGGCCCTGCTCATCCTGTGGCGGCGAGCCCCCAGGAAGTCTCGCTGGGCTACCGCGGTGTTCCTCGTTGGCGTCGTGCTGGCGCAGGCATCAGCGGTCACCGCGGTCGCGGTCAACGTCAACCGTGACTACGGGTTCTACCCGGACTGGTCATCCTTGTGGGGCACCCCCGTGGCGCCACC
>PKWT01000332.1 GCA_003132125.1 Micrococcales bacterium
TGGACCCGGATGAGCTCGATATCAACGGTGGCGCTGGGGCCGCTGACCCAGGTGAGCGGGCGCCCGGCGCTCACGGAGGGGCCCAGTCTCGCGACTGCCTCCGGGACGTCGCCGACGATCTGGTCCGCGGTGAGGACGCACACGTGCAGATCCGGGACCAGCGTCAGGGCCCGCCGGCCCTGGCCTTCGGTGTGGTCGAGCACAATCGTCCCGGTGACCGCGATTCCCACCACGGCGCTGGTGACGACGGCGTCGACCCCGTCGAGGTCGCTGGAGCTCAACGCCGGCTCGTCCATGACGATGTCGATGCCGTCAGGAAGCCAGGCGGCGTTGAACCCCGCTGGGACGACAACTCTGGCAGCGCCGTCAAGGCTCTGCAGGACAGCCGCCGCGACTCCGTCGGGGCCGGTTCGGATGACGGTGGCCTGATAGTCCTCGACGCGCTCCACGAACATGCCCACCGGGTCAGCCAGCTTCACGGTGTGGGCGTAGTCGCGCCGTATCGGGTGGTCATTGGGCGCGACCTGCGCGGACTGAATCCGGCGCAGGATCTCCTCGCGTGCTTTCATCTCTGGTCCGTTCCTTTGCCAGGTGGGCTGCTTGTGGACCCGGCGTCCCTGCGGCCACCGTCGGTGCGCGCCCACCATCCACGGAATGACTCCTTGGGTGGTGCGGGGATGTCCCGGGCATCGGTCCAGCGGCTCATCGGCGGCGGCATCCGCCCGATCATGCCCCGCTTCCACAGCACCCGGCTCGAGAGCCCGGCGGCCTTCTGCAGCAGCCCCAGCCTCCAGCCGCCCCCGAGCAGCCAGGATGCTCCCTTCATCGTGGTCAGCAGCGTTCCCGGCACCCCTCCCCGATGGGAGTCCACGACCTGCTCGCGCAGGTGCACCAGCACGTCGGGGATGTTGATCCGGACCGGGCAGACCTCGTAGCAGACACCGCAGAGGGTGGACGCGAACGGCAGTGAGTCGATCTGTTTGGACGTGCCGACGCCCTTCAGCATCGGTGTCAGGATCGCCCCGATGGGACCGGGATAGATCGACCCGTAGGCGTGCCCACCGACCCGCTCATAGACCGGGCAGACGTTCAGACAGGCCGAGCACCGGATGCACCGAAGGGCCTGGCGGCCCACCTCGTCAGCCAGCACCTGGGTGCGGTTGTTGTCGAGCAGGACGACGTGCACCTCCTGCGGCCCGTCGCCGGGGGTGACCCCGGTCCAGGTCGAGGTGTAGGGGTTCATTCGTTCGCCGGTGGCCGAGCGGGGCAGCAGCTGGAGGAAGACCTCCAGGTCCGTCCACGTCGGCACGATCTTCTCGATCCCCACCACGGAGATGAGCACCTCGGGCAGCGTCAGGCACATCCGCCCGTTACCCTCGCTCTCCACGACGACCAGGGTGCCGGTGTCCGCGACCATGAAGTTGGCGCCGGACACGGCGACCTTGGCCCGCAGGAACTTCTCCCGAAGGTGCCGGCGGGCCGCACCGGCCAGCTCGGCCGGCTCGTCGGACAGGTCGGCCGCGGCCGGCATACCGACCTTGCCCATCTCGCGCAGGAAGATCTCGCGCACCTCGGAGCGGTTGCGGTGGATGGCCGGCACCAGGATGTGGCTGGGCAGGTCATGGCCGAGCTGGACGATCAGCTCGGCCAGGTCGGTCTCCCAGACGGAGATCCCGGCCTCCTCCATGGCGACGTTGAGCTCGATCTCGCCGGTCGCCATCGACTTGACCTTGACCACCTCGTCGACCTTGTGGCGGCGGGCGATGCCGATCACGATCCGGTTGGCCTCCGCGGCGTCCCTGGCCCAGTGGACGGTGGCTCCGGCCCTGGTCAGCGACTGCTCGAGCTGCTCGAGGTAGTGACCCAGGTTGGCTGTGACGTCGTCCTTGATGTCGGCGCCGGCCACCCGCAGCTCTTCCCAGTCGGGGAGCTCGGCGGTGACGCGGGCGCGCTTGGTTCGGATGGTGTGCGTCGCGTGATGCATGTTGGCGCGCAGCTGGCTGTCGGCCAGCGCAGTCTTGGCCGCGATGGGGAAGGGAGGGATACCCAGGAACGTCTTCGTCGCGATCATCGGCGCGCTGGTCATGTGTCGGCCTCCGTCGAGGCCAGAATCTCGGCCAGGTGCATCACGCGAATCCCTGCCTGTTGCCGAGTCCAGAGGTCCTGACATAGGTGATGGGTAAGTCGCGCAGTTCGCCTGCTGTGTAAGGGTTTTCGGGTGTGTCGGAGGATCGTTTTCTGCCTCTGTTCTGAGATAATTCATGTGTGACTATCACAGGCGGCAGGATGGGTCGGGTGAGTCAGCCGGTATTGCCCTTGCTGCCAGCGCAGGCCCGTTCGATCGGTCCGTCGGTGGGACTGCTGGAGGGTCCTGACGGTGGCGTGGTGTTCGTGTTCGGGCTGGTCAGCTTTACCTTCGCCTGCTCCGACCGGGCCGGTCGGCGGTTGGCTGCGGTGCAGCTGGTGACGACGAAGATCGCCTCGGCCAGGGAGGTCGCGTCGGGGTTCGGGGTCAGCGAGACGACGCTGTGGCGATGGGTCGGTGCCTTCGCTGACAGCGGTGTCGCAGCACTGGTGCCGGAGCAGTCAGGTCCGAAGCGGCCAAGCAAGCTCACCGCACAGTTGCGGGCACAGATTGTGGCGGCCGACGCCGCTGGGTCGACGTTGAGCAAGATCGCCGCGCGGACCGGGGTGTCGACCGCGACGGTCCGGGTCGCCCTGGGCCGAGTTGGCACCCGACCACAGCAGGCCGCCCAGCCGCTGGCGGTCAGCCCCCTCGACGACAACGAAGGCAACCACGACGAGCAGGACGACGAGCAGGACGTGGTGACGGTCGCTGATGTTGCTGAGGTGTCCGAGCTGGTGGTGTTGGCGCCGCCGGGCCGCGCACCGCTGAGCGGGTCGCGGCCCGGTTTGGGGATCTCACCGAGGCTCCGGTGCAGATCACCCAGGGTGCTCATCTTCCACAGGTTGGTCTGCTGCTGGCGTTACCGGCCTTGGAGATGACCGGCCTGTTGGACGTTGCGCAGGAAACCTTCGGTGCAATGCGGAAGGGTTTCTACGGGTTGCGCGTCACCCTGCTGATGGCGGTGTTCATGGCGTTGCTCCGGCAGCCCCGCGCCGAGGCAGCAACCCGAATGCCACCAGCAGATCTAGGCCGGCTCCTGGGGCTGGATCGGGCCCCGGAGGTCAAGACGTTGCGCCGCAAACTCGCCGAGCTCGCCAGTCATGGCAAGGGTGCGCAGCTGCAAGCCGCCTTGGGTCGTCATCACGTGAAGGTGCGTCCCGAGGCGGTCGGGCTCCTCTACCTCGACGGGCACGTCCGGGTCTACAGCGGCGGCCGGCAGCTCCCCAAGACCCATATCGCGCGGATGCGGATCGCCGGCCCCGCAACGGAAGAGACCTGGGTCGGCGACAGCGAAGGTGATCCGGTGATGGTCATCACCGCCGCCCCGTCGCAGTCGCTGGCCGCCGAGCTGCACCGGCTGCTGCCGGACCTGCGGGCCCTGGTCGGGGCGAACCGCAAGTGCACGGTGGTGTTCGACCGCGGTGGCTACTCCCCACAGGTGTTCACCGAGATCATCGCGGCCGGGTTCGATCTGATGACCTACTTCAAAGGCGCCTGGGCCCGCTCGGCGGTCAAGGAGTTCGCCGCGGTCGACTTCACCGCCCCGGACGGCAGCAGCCACAGCCATGAGCTCGCCGAACGCACGATCACGCTGCCGGTCCCGGGCCAGCACGCGACCACCCATGCGCCGGCGATACCGGCGAGGACCGTCACGTTGCGGCTGATCATCCGACGCAGCCCGGACGGGCACCAGACCCCGATCCTGACCAGCCGCAGCGACCTCACGGCGGCCGAGATCGCCTACCGGATGAGCAACCGGTGGCGGCAGGAGAACTACTTCAAGTACGCCCGCGAGCATTTCGCCCTGGACGCCCTCGACAGCTACGCCGACCACCCCGATGACCTCGACCGGCTGGTGCCCAACCCGGCGAAGGCCTGCGCCAAAGACCAGGTCGCGGGCGCCCGCGCCGACTTGATCGGCGCGCACGCCGACATGGCCGACGCCTTGGAGGCCGCGATCATCAAGGCTGGACAGCCTGGCAACAACGGAAAGGCCACCGTCGACCCGGCCGCCGGCCTGGCCCTCACGGCCGCACAGACCGAGCTGGTCGTCGCCAAGAACGCCTCGGCCAACACCCCGAGCCACCTACCACTGGGCCAGGTCCGGCCTGGCAGCCGACTGCTGGAAACCGAACGCAAGCTGCTCACCCACGCGATCCGGATGAGCGCCTACAACAGCGAAAGCGCCCTGGCCCGGCTGCTGCGTCCGCACTACAGCCGCAGCGAACGCGAAGGCCGCGCGCTGCTACGCGAAGCCTTCAACTTGTCCGGTGACCTACAGATCGTCGGCACCGAACTGCATGTCCGGCTCGACCCCGCCTCAGCACCCCGCCGCAGCAAGGCCCTCGCCGCGCTCTGCACCGAACTCAACGACACCGAAACGCGCTACCCAGGCACCGATCTGACCCTCGTCTACAGCGTCAAACAGCACCTGATCCACACATGATCTAACTCACCATGTCAGGACCTCTGGAGTCAGCAGGCCGCCGATGTGCATGAGGCACGAGTTGTCCCCCGCGACGAGCACCTCGGCGCCGCTCTCGCGAACGTGGCGGGCCTTGTCCGAGCCCATCGCCACCGACACGTCCGGGTTCTTCAGCGCGAACGTTCCACCGAACCCGCAGCACTCCTCGGCCGCCGGCAGGTCAACCATCGTGATCCCGCGCACCGCCGCAAGAAGCCGCTCGGGTCGGTCCCCCACGCCAAGCAGTCGGGTGGAGTGACAGGTGGGGTGCATGGTGACGCGGTGTGGGAAGTATGCCCCGACGTCCTCCTTGCCGAGTACGTCGATGAGGAACTCGCTGAGCTCGTAGACATGCGGCGCGAGCCTGTCGACCGCGTTGATCAGGACGCGGTCGCCGGAGCGTGCCGCGACGATCTTGTGCTGCTCGCGTGCCGAGGCGACACAGGAGCCGGA
>PKWT01000226.1:0-1847 GCA_003132125.1 Micrococcales bacterium
GTGACCATGTTGGTCGCGCCCGGGCCGATCGACGTCGTGCAAGCCAGCGTCTGCAGTCGGTTCCGCATCCGTGAGAAGCCGACCGCGGTATGCACCATGGCCTGCTCGTTACGACTCTGGAAGTACCGCAGAGCATCGTGACCAACGCCGGCCTCATCGTCACCCTCGAGCTCCGCCTGCATCAGCGCCTGACCCAGCCCAGCGACGTTGCCATGACCAAAGATCCCGAAGCAGCCGACGATCAGCCGCTGCTGGACGCCGTCGCGCTCGGAGTATTGGCACGCGAGAAACCTCACGACGGCCTGGGCGACCGTCAGGCGGATCGTATGGCTCACCCGCGCCCGCCGAAGGGCAGCCGGGGGTCAACCTTCTGTGAGGCCCACGACTTGCTCACCCAGGCGTGATCGGGGTCTTCGCTGATCAGCCACTCGCGCTGCACGCCCGGACCCGCCATGACGTTGAGGTAGTACATGTCATACCCGGGTGGGGCCATCGAGGGCCCGTGCCAGCCATGCGGCACCAGGACGACGTCACCACTGTGAACCTCGGCCATGACGTTGATCGGTCGATCCCGGGTGCCATAAACCCGTTGGTAGCCAAAGGGTTTGGCCGACTTCGGCGCATCACCGTCGGCGCGCATCTCGAAGTAGTAGATCTCTTCCAGCGCGCTCTCACGGTCTTGCAGGTGCTCGTCATGCTTGTGGGGTGGATAGGACGACCAGTTGCCCGCCGGCGTCAGCACCTCGCACGCGATGATCGAGTCGGCGTTGAGCACCGAAGGAGTCCCGAAGTTGTTGATCTGGCGTGAACAATGCCCGGCACCGCGCAGCTCGATGATCGTCTCCTCGGCGGGGATCCGCCTGAAGGGCAACGACGCCGACGCCTTGGCATGCGGCAGGGCGATCCGCCCCCCGGAGGTGCTGGTGATGGTGAACCGCGACGACACCGGCACGTACGCGTAGTCGGTGGGCCCGGCGAACGGCCCTTCACGGCCTTCCAGGAAGACCAGCTTGCCGGCGCACTCAACCCGGACCTGTCCGGACAGTGGCAGAACCAGCCACTCAAACTCCCCGCCGGGGATGCGACGCGACTCACCCGGGGCGAGAGTCACGACATAGAGGCCCGTGTGTTGCCAGCCCGCCTCACGCGGCCCGATCGCCACGTCGAAACCTTCCCTGCCCGCCGAACCTGCCTTGCGAAACCACGTATTCATGACGCACCTCCGTGTACCAGTTCGGCAGCCACGTCGACAGTGGCTGTTGCTTCGCTACCGGGCAGCTGCTGTTGGCTCATCAGCTGTTCGACCTCGTGGTCGGTGGGCATGGCGGTCGAGCACTCCAGCCGCGAGGCCACGATCGCCCCGGCAACGCTGGCAAACGTCAGGACCCGTTTGAGCGGCCAGCCAGCCAAAAGTCCATGACAGAGCGCGCCGCCAAAGGCGTCGCCAGCTCCGAGGCCGTTGATCACCTCGACCGGGAACGGCTCGACCTCGACTCGCTGGTTCCGGGTCCGCGCCAACACCCCTCTGGGACCCAACTTGACGACCGCGAGCTCGATCCCCTTGTCCAGCAACGCTTCCGCAGCTCGGTCAGGATCGCTCTCGCCCACCGCCACCTCACACTCCTCGCGATTACCGACAGCAACGGTCACCATCGACAGGGCTCGATCAACCTGTGCGTGGGCCTCGCTCGGGTCGTGCCAGAACATCGGCCGGTAGTCAAGATCGAGGATGGTGAGCGGCGCACGGCCGCGGGCCTCCCACGCCGCGAAGTGCGCACCACGGCTTGGTTCGGCCGACAGCCCGGTCACCGTGGACCAGTAGACCGAGGCGGACCGCACGGCGTCCA
>PKWT01000226.1:1908-2836 GCA_003132125.1 Micrococcales bacterium
GTGCGAGTGATGACGGCCGTGCGGCGCCCGTGCCGCGCGGCGGCCACGGCAACATTCGTCGGGCTGCCACCGAGGAACTTGCCGAACGTCTCAACGTCCTGCAGATGTGTATTCGACTGCAGCGGATACAGATCGACGCCGACCCGCCCGATCGTGAGCAGGTCGAACGGGAAGACGTCTTCGCTCATGCGGTGCTCCGGGCGAGGGTGCGCAGGTGCTCGATGCTGGCTCTCACGTCCGCGATCGGCCCAGGATCGCCGGGACCGACGGGTCCGGGCAGGATGGTGTCCTGCTCGAGGACGTACCACCCGTCATACCCAGCGCGCTCCAGCGAGCCGACGATCGCGGCGATGTCCACGTCGCCCTGACCCAGCGGGCGATACATGCCCTGACGAACCGCCTCGGTGTACGTCACAGCACCAGACTGCACCCGTCTCGCCCACGACACATCCACATCCTTGAGATGCGTATGACGGATCCGTCCCGCGTGCCCGGCCGCGAGGGCTACCGGATCGACACCGCCGATGACCAGGTGCCCGGTGTCCAGGCACAGCCCGATTCCGCTGCCGGCAAGGACACGCTCGACATCGACCGTCGTCTCGACCATCGTGCCGACATGGGGGTGCAACGTCGCGGTGACCCCGCTCTCGCGGGCGAGCCGGTCGAGTACGTCGAGGTGGGTGAGCAGAGTCCGCCAGCCGGCGTCGTCAAGGACCGGCCTTGCGTCATACCCGTCAGCCCCGGTCGCGGCAGCGAGAACCAGAGTGCCTGCGCCAGCCGCCACGAAGCCCTCGAGGGCTCTCGCGATCTCGGGGACCGGATCGTGGGTCGCCTCGTGCAGCACGACCGGCACGAAGCCGCCAACGGACCGCAACCCATTGTCTGCCAGGGTTCTTGCCTTGTGCCGTGGATCATCGGGCAGGAAGCC
>PKWT01000177.1:0-1826 GCA_003132125.1 Micrococcales bacterium
GCACTCGCGCCGACCATTGCCACAGCCCACGCCTGGGTCCCGCCGACCTGGGAAGAGATCGTCGAGCAGCACTCGGCCAGGGTCTACCGCCTGTCCTACCGGCTGACCGGCAACGTGCACGACGCGGAGGACCTGACCCACGACGTCTTCATCCGAGTCTTCCGTTCTCTCAGCTCCTACCAGCCCGGGACGTTCGAGGGCTGGTTGCACCGCATCACCACCAACCTCTTCCTGGACAAGATGCGCCGCAAGCAGCGGATCCGGTTCGACCTGCTCTCGGACGACGCGGCGGCGCGGCTGCCCAGCCGTGAGATCGGCCCTGAGGAGCATTACACCGAGACCCACTTCGATGACGATGTCCAGAGCGCCCTTGACGCGCTGACGCCGGACTTTCGTGCGGCAGTTGTCCTGTGCGACATCGAGGGTCTGTCGTATGAGGAGATCGCGACCACGCTGGGCATCAAGCTCGGCACCGTCCGCTCGCGCATCCACCGCGGCCGTGCCCAGCTGCGTGAGGCTCTCGCGCATCGCGCCCCCGATCCGAGCAGGACCATCTCGCCGACCCGGGTCCGTCGGGGCTTCGCGTTGGGGCGGGTTGCCCCCGGAACCCGGTGAGTCCAGTCCTTCGCCCCCGCCAGGTTGCCGCCATGCGCCATCTGGACGAGGCGCTCAGTCCGTATGCCGACCGCAGCCTTTCTGCCGCGGCGCTCCTGGCCTGTGATCAGCACGTCTCGATCTGCCCCGGCTGTCGAGCCGCGGCGGATGCCGAGCGTCGGCTGTTGAGATCCCTGCGTTCTGCGGCCACTCCAGGGCTTTCGAGCGGGCTCCAGTCCGCGTTGCTCGACCTGGCCGGGCAGTCGGTACTCCCGGTCTCGACGATGGGGTCTGCGCCACTGGCGGTCATGGGCCGTTCGGCGCCAGCCGTCTACCGCTCTCCCTTGCGTGCGGCAATGATGGCCGGCCTTGTCGCGGGTGCCTCGGTTGCCGCCGCGTGGAGCCTCAGCGTGAACGGCGTTGGTCTCCCGGGGAAGTCCTCGCCGGTGGTCCGCTTGCCGGCTTCGGCAGCCACAGCCGGCTCGACGACCGTTGACGGGTCGAGCAGCCTGGTGGCGACGTTCCTGGCCACGAACCAGGTCGTGGGGTCGGCCGGGCTGACTGCGACGTTCCATGACGCATCCACCCAGAACGTCCCTGTCGTGGTGGCCACGCCGTGGACCGGTGTTACCGACCTGGGCCGGCGTTAGGCACAATCGACCCATGAATGAGGAGCAGCGCCCTCCTGGGGGCCACGACGAGCCAGCCCGCGAGCCGGCCATCGAGCGCGGTCCGGAGCAGCCGCAGGAAGCGGAGCNNCACCGAGCGGCTGCCCCTTGCTGCCCCGTCGTTGGTCAGCTACCCACCGCCGACCGGCAGCCCTTTCATGCATCAGCCTCCGCCGACCGTCGAGCGCGCGTTTGCTGAGGTCGCCAGCGTGGACCAGTCCGTTTCGCAACCGGTGCCGGACGACTCGGTGGGCTTCGACTCGAGCGCCCGTCCCCCCGGTCGAGGTGGCCTGGGTGGCTTGGGCGCCGGCGTCACCTCTGCCGTCGTGGCCGGGGCGGTCGTCATGGTCTTGGTGGCCGCCCTGTTCGGGGGGGTCGTTGGCGCCTTGATCGTGAGCCGACGTGATAGCGCCACGGTGTCACTACCTGTTGCGCCCGCGGGCACGACCGCCCGACCCGCAGGCTCCATCGCCGATATCGCGGCGCGCGCCTTGCCCAGCGTGGTCACCATCAGGGTCAAGGGGGCCGACAACGCGGGAACAGGGTCGGGATTCGTGCTGCGCA
>PKWT01000177.1:1923-6621 GCA_003132125.1 Micrococcales bacterium
TGGTCGTGGGTGATCCGGTCATCGCGGTGGGGGCCCCGCTCGGTCTGGACAGCACGGTCACCAGCGGCATCATCAGCGCGTTGAATCGCCCTGTGACACCTGGTGGGTCGGGTAGCTCAACCGCTGCCTTCATCAACGCCATCCAGACCGATGCCGCCATCAACCCGGGCAACTCCGGTGGGCCGTTGCTCGACATGGCGGGTCGCGTGATCGGGGTGAACTCCGCGATCGCGCGCGTCGCAGGCTCTCAGGACCCGGTTGACGGGCAGTCCGGCAGCATTGGTGTCGGGTTCGCGATCCCCAGCGACCAGGCGCGAAAGACAGCCGAGCAGCTGATCGCCACGGGCAAGGCCACGCATCCGGTCATCGGCGTCATGCTTGACACCACCTACGCAGGTGAGGGTGTCAAGATCGCGACGAGTTCAAGCAACGGAAACCCGCCGATCACCAAAGGCGGTCCGGCCGACAAAGCCGGGCTGAAGGCGGGCGACGTGATCATCAAGTTCGACGGGCGGCCGATCGTTGGCCCAGACGAGTTCGTCGTCGCGATCCGAGCCAAGTCGGTCGGAGACGCGGTCGAGTTGACGATTCGGCGCGGAACCAGCGAGCGTACTGTCAAGATGACACTGCAAGCGGCCAACTAGCTGCCACTTCACAAACGCGAGGTTCACACGTGTTCGACATCAACGGCTGGGAGTTCGTCATCCTCGTCGTCGCAGCCCTGCTCGTGATCGGTCCTGAGCGGATGCCGGAGTACTCCGCGAAGCTCGCCAGACTGGTGAAGCAGGTCAGGGGTCTGGCAGACGCAGCCAAGGTGCAGCTGCGTGAGCAGATGGGGTCTGAGTTCGACGACGTCGACTGGAAGCAGTACGACCCCCGCCAGTACGACCCCCGCCGGATCGTTCGTGAGGCTCTCATGGACGACGGACCTGCTGATGGTCAGCCGGGCGAGGTCAAGGGGCAGTCGTCAGTCAATCGAAGAGACTCGACGAGGGCGACTCCCTATGACGAGGACTCCACCTAGAAACTCAACCCGTCGGGTTGCGGGGTGGCTCTTGCCCCTGCTCGCAGGCTCCCTTTATGGGGTTGCGAGCCACCCCGCAACCCTCCTTGGCTGTCAGACCCGTGGGCTATCGGCCTGCGGGAGTCAGCCCGAGTGAGCGACCTGCGAGTCCGCGGGACCGGGTCGAGAGGCCGCGGGCGATCGCGCGCAGGACAACCGCCGAGGGGCTGTTGGGCTCACCCAGCACGACCGGCATACCGTTGTCGGCGCCTTCGCGCAGTCGAGTATCCAGCGGGATCTGGCCGAGCAGCGGAACTGGCGCGCCCACTTCGCGGGTCAACGAGTCCGCGACGCTCTGGCCGCCGCCGGCCCCGAAGATCTCGTGCCGGGTGCCGTCCGGCATCTCCATCCACGACATGTTCTCGATGACTCCGACGATTCGCTGATGTGTCTGCAGCGCAATGGAACCCGCGCGTTCGGCCACCTCGGAGGCAGCCTTCTGCGGAGTGGTGACGACCAGGATCTCGGCGCTCGGGATCAGCTGTGCGACCGAGATTGCGATGTCACCGGTGCCGGGCGGCAGGTCGAGCAGCAACACGTCCAGGTCACCCCAGAAAACATCCCCAAGGAACTGCTGCAGCGCCCGGTGCAGCATTGGTCCGCGCCAGACGACCGGCTGGTTGCCCGGGACGAACATACCGATCGAGATGACCTTCACGTCGTGGGCGAGCGGCGGAAGGATCATGTCGTCGACCTGGGTCGGGCGATGCTCCACGCCGAGCATGCGGGGCACCGAGAAGCCATAGACGTCGGCGTCGACGACGCCGACCCTCAGGCCGTCCTGGGCCATGGCCGCAGCGAGGTTGACGGTCACCGACGACTTGCCCACCCCGCCCTTGCCCGAGGCAACGCAGTAGACCCGCGTCAGGCTGTTGGGCTGGGCGAACGGGATCTCTCGCTCGGGGTTGCCGCCGCGCAGCGTGGTCTTCAGCTCGGCGCGCTGCTCGTCGCTCATGACCCCGAGCGTCACGTCGACGCTGGTGACGCCTTCGACAGTCAGCAGCGCCGCAGTGGCGTCGCGCGTGAGGGTGTCTTTGAGCGGGCAGCCCGAGATCGTCAGCAATATGGTGACGGCGGCTCGACCGGACTCGTCAACCTCGACCGACTCGACCATGCCGAGCTCGGTGATGGGTTTGCGGATCTCGGGGTCGTTGACCTTGGAGAGGGCAGCGATCAGGGCGTCTTGCGATGGGGCGGGCATGAGTCCATGTTAGGTCGGTTTTGGACCTTCGAACGCCGCGGGAGGGTCGTCATCCGGTGGGAGCCGTGAGCCCTCGGCAGACAGCTGTATGCCGCGCTGCTCCATCTCGTCCAGCAGTGACCGCAGCTCTGAGCGCAGATAGTCGCGCGTAGCCATGTCTCGCAAGGCAATTCGCAGCGAGGCCACCTCGCGCGTGAGGAACTCGGTGTCGGCCAGGTTGCGCTCGTAGCTGGCCCGGTCCTGCTCGAGAGCCACCCGGTCCCGGTCAGTCTGACGGTTCTGGGCCAGAAGGATCAGGGGAGCGGCGTACGACGCCTGCAGGCTGAGCATGAGCGTGAGGAAGATGAAGGGGTAGACGTCCCACTTGTGGTTCATGATCCCGACGACGTTGAACGTGATCCAGAGGAGCACGAAGACGGTCATGTAGACGAGGAACTTGGCCGTCCCCATGTAGCGCGCGAACTTCTCGGCGAACCGTCCGAAGGTGTCGGGGTCCATCGCCGGCCTGCCGAACAGGCTGCGGCTCGCCTCGCGCGGCTGGTCCAGCCGTGCGAGGCGGCTTGCCCGCTCACTCGCCATGGGTCACCTGGTGCCGATCCTCGCGCCAGTCCTCAGGGAGGATGTGGTCGAGCACGTCGTCCACGGTGACGGCCCCCACGAGCCGCCCGTCCTCATCGACCACCGGGACACCGACGAGGTTGTAGGTCGCGAGCATTCGGGTTACCTCGCCGATTGAGGCCTCAGGAGTCAACGGTTCGGGATCCTTGTCGAGGATGCTGCCGATGAACGCGTGCGGCGGCTCTCTCAGCAATCGCTGGATATGAACGACCCCGAGGAACTTTCCGGTGGGCGTCTCCAGGGGCGCACGGCATACGAAGACCGTTGCCGCGAGTGCGGGCGAGAGCTCGACCCGACGGACGACGGCCAGTGCCTCGGCGATCGTCGCTTCGGGGCCAAGGATCACCGGCTCGGTCGTCATCAGGCCACCGGCAGTGTCCTCGTCGTAGGTCAACAGGCGTCGCAGATCTGCCGCCTCGTCCGGCTCCATCAGCCGCAGCAGCTCCTCGGCGTTCTCCGGTGACAGCTCGGAGAGCAGGTCCGCCGCATCGTCGGGCTGCATGGTCTCGAGGATGTCGGCGGCTCGCTCCCGCCCCAGGCCTCGCAGGATCTCGACCTGGTCGTCCTCGGGCAGCTCCTCGAGGACGTCGGCCAGCGTCTCGTCGTCGAGGGCGGCGGCAACCTCAGCCCGGCGCTTGGGGTTGAGGTCCTGGATCATCGCGGCCAGGTCGGCGGGTTTGAGGTCCTCATAGCTCTCGAGCAGCTTCGCGGCGCTCTGGCCCTCGGCCTCGAGGTGCAGCCCGGTCACCTGGTCGATGTCGACCAGCACCGTCTCACCGCGGCGTCGGCCGAGACGCGAGATGCTGCGGGTGCCGCCGGATCCTTTGCGGACGAACACCTTGACGACGAACCAGTCGCGGTTGGACTCCTGCTCGATGGCGATGTCCTCGACCGTTGCTTCGAACGTCTCTTCAGCGGTGGTGACCCGGATGATGCGCTCGAACAGCTCGGCAAGCACCAGGGTCTCGCTGGTCCGCTGCTCGAACCGGCGCATGTTGACCAGTCCGGTGGTGATCACCTGCCCCGCGTCGACACTGGTGACGCGCGTCATCGGCACGAAGACCCGGCGCCGACCGGGCACCTCGACCACGAGGCCGAGGACGCGGGGAGCAGGGCGACCAGAGCTGAAGTGCACGACCACGTCACGGACGCGGCCCACCGGGTCACCGAGTGGGTCAAAGACGCTCAGCGCGGCGAGGCGTGCGACGAAGACACGCGTCATGGGGCTCACGGCGCAAGGCTAGCGGGATTAGCGCCGGGTGCCGCGGCGCCACTTCGGTCGACCCTTGATATGCCAAGGGTGCCAGGTGAGGGTGGTGGCCGGTGTTGGTACCGGTTGCGCCACGCGTGCCTCCTGCGAGTAGCCCCCCGGGCCTTCGATGGCATCGCCGTGGGGAGTCAGCGCATAGACCGTGGCTTCGCTGGCCCAGCGTGCGACGGTATCGCCCGCTGGGGCGTTCAGACGGGACCCCTTCAGCGCCGTCGACACGTCATCCCAGCGCGGGTCGTCGGGGGTCACGACACTCGCATGTGCTGGCACCGTGGCCAGTCGCCCGCCAGTGTCCTTGCTCCGGAACGTCACCGTGACGTCCGTGGGAAGCGCGGGAAGGGTCTGCTCGCCAGGGCCTGTGACGACGTATGCCGTGCCGTCAAGCCACACGTGCCACGCTGGCCAGGCGCGGTCGCCGGGCACGTCGATCCAGAGCAGCCCGGACTTCTTGGCAGCCTCGGAGAGGAGGGCACTCAGGTCGGTCATGCCGTCGAGCCTAGTGCGACGTGTGTGGGTGGTGAACGTCACCCACCCCGCGCGGTGGCG
>PKWT01000177.1:6738-29551 GCA_003132125.1 Micrococcales bacterium
GGCTGGGGCGACACGATTCGCACCGTCCGGGTCAACGACTGGACGACGCAGTGGACCTATTCCGACGTCGTTGAGGTCGTTGAGGGCGCCGGTGCCAACCTCGACGCCATCATGTTGCCCAAGG
The DNA here is from genome assembly GCA_003132125.1 of Micrococcales bacterium. GTDB lineage: Bacteria > Actinomycetota > Actinomycetes > Actinomycetales > Dermatophilaceae > UBA4719. Next base: position 6,863 of record PKWT01000177.1, read on the forward strand.
TCCAGACACCCGAACAGGTCGTCGCCCTCGACCTGCTGCTGACCCAGATCGAGAAGTCCACGGGTCTGGAGGTCGGCCGGATCGGGATCGAGGCCCAGATCGAGAACGCACTCGGCCTCACCAACGTCAACGCCATCGCCGCCGCGAGCCAGCGGGTCGAGACGATCATCTTCGGGCCGGCCGACTTCATGGCATCGATCAACATGAAGAGCCTCGTGGTCGGCGAGCAGCCGCCGGGCTACGACGTGGGCGATGCCTACCACCACATCCTCATGTCGATCCTGATGGCGGCACGCGCCTACGACAAACAGGCCATCGACGGACCGTACTTGCAGATCAAGGACATCGAGGGTTTCCGACGGGTGGCAGGCCGATCCGCGGCCCTTGGATTCGACGGCAAGTGGGTCCTGCATCCCGGTCAGCTCGTCCCGGCCAACGAGATCTACAGCCCGCGCCAGAGCGACTACGACCACGCCGAGAACATCCTGGACGCCTACGACTACTTCACGTCCGAGGCTGGTGGCAAGAAAGGTGCGGTCATGCTCGGCGACGAGATGATCGACGAGGCCTCGCGCAAGATGGCCATGGTGATCTCGGCCAAGGGCCGGGCCGCAGCCATGACCCGCCAGAAGAAGTGGGAAAAGCCTGCTGAGTAGCAGGCCACGTGGGCCTGGAGGTCACTGGAATTGGTTGCGCAGCCACCTCATCTGGGCTCCGGCGTGCGCCGCCCAGTAGCCCTCGGTGTGGGCGCCTTCGTCGAAGGTGACGGCTGCATCAGGCAGCTCGCGCGCAATCGCCCGGTTGGCTGCGATGAACGGGTCGTCGCGTCCGCAGTCCAGACGCACCGGTATGCCGCGCAGCTTGCCTCGCGCCGCGAATACGTCGTTGCGGATGAAGTCCTCGCTGTCGTCGAAGGCGCCGGGCGCGCTGTCGCCGGGGGACTGCCACAGGGCTGCGCTCGCGGCCACCACGCCGGCCACCCGCGCGGGCCCGAGCTTGGTGGCCATCAGGAGCGCGCCGTAGCCGCCCATCGACCACCCGATCAAGCCGATGCGCTCGGTCGCCATTCCCTTGCTGCCCATCAACGGCAGGAGATCCTCGATCACCATGCGACCGGTGTCGATCCCTGATCTCCTTGCGTGCCAATAGAAGTCGCCACCGTCGACGCTCGCCACGGCAAGTCCCGTTGAGACGATGTGGCGTTCGATCTGAACGCCGTTGAAGGGCCAGTCGGCGTCACCCCCGTAGCCGTGCAGGGCGACCACCAAGGGCTGGGGCGCGGGGCTGGTGGCTCGGTGCTCGGGACGGGCCAAACGCCAGCGCACTTCTCGACCGGGCCAGAACCTGGAGGAGAACGTGCCGTCCTCCAGGACGACCCCTGCCGGTTTGTCGATGCCAGGGCTGCAGGCGACCAGCCACGGGATCGCGACGACGCCCGCCAGCACCCCACGGCGACTGATGCCCCCGCTGGGTGGCCTACGGGCGATTGCGTCGGGCAACGGCATCGATCGTGACTGCAATGAGCAGCACCAGCGCGGTGACGATGTACTTCGCGGCGGCGCTGAAGCCCAGCAGTCCCATACCGTTGTCGATCGCGGCGATCACGATGCCGCCGATCACGCCGTGCATGGCCTTCCCGCGGCCCCCGAACAGGCTTGTGCCGCCGATGACGGCTGCTGCGACCGAATACAGGACGAGGGTGCCACCGTCCAGCGCGGTGGAGATCGAGCGCAGCCGCGACGCGTAGACGACGCCGGCGATCCCGGCGGTGAACGAGCAGAGCATGAAGGCCGTCGTCCGGATCCTCCGCAGGTTGATACCGGCCCGCCGTGCTGCCTCAGCGTTGCCACCGATCGCGTAGATGTAGCGTCCGAACTTCAACCGGCCAAGCACGAACGTCCACAGCGCGACCACGGCGAACACGAGAAGGATGACCCAGGGCATTCCGTAGACTGGGACCAGGACGCCGCGATCGGCGTTGCACAGGAGGACGAGCAGGACGCCCGCCGCGAGTACGGCGAGGATCTTCGCCATGCTCAGCGAACGTGGAGGTGCCATCAGCCCGGCGTCCCGGCGGCGCTGGTCGCGGCGCCAGGACTGGGTTGCGTACAGGCCGACGACCACCAGCATCACCACCCAGCCGCCCAGTCTTGTCAGGGTCCCGCTACCGATGTCGTTGACGATGTTGTCCTGGATCAGGATCGACCCACCGTCGCCGAGGATGTAGAGCATCACCCCTTCCCAGAACAGCAAGCCGGCCAGCGTCACGACGAATGAGGGCAGCCCGATGCGAGTGATCAGCGTTCCCTGCAGGATCCCGATCAGCGCACACACCACCAGCGCTGCGGCGATGGCCGCCCACCAGGGCCAGCCGACAGTGGGCTTGACCAGCTCAGCCATGACCACTGCGCTCAGGCCGGCCACGAATCCGATCGACAGGTCGATCTCGCCCAGGAGCAGGGCGAACACCTCGCCCATCGCGAGCAGGCTGAAGACGGAGGCCTGAACCAGGAGGTTGACGAGGTTGCCGGCGGTCAAGAAGTGGCTGTTGGCGACCTGGAACAGGACCGAGACGAGCAGCAGGCCGGCGACCACCGGCAGGATTCCCGTCTCGCCGCCCTTGATGCGTACCAAGGACGCGCGAAGGTAGGCACCCGCGGAGTCCGCCGCCAGTATCGTGCCGGTCGAGGGGTCGACGGCCACAGGGCGCTGGGCGTCGGGCGTTGGGGTTGCTTCCTTGAGGTTCGACATCGCCTACTCCGCACTCGGTCGTGGCTGTGCGACCCGCGTCGACACACCCGTCGTCATGAGGTCCACCACGATCTGCCGGTCCATCTCGGCGGCGGGTCGTTCGGCGACCATCCGGCCCAGTCTCAGCACGGCGATCCGGTCCGCAACCTCGAACACGTCGTTCATGTTGTGCGAGACGATCAACACTGCGTGACCTCGATCGGCCAGCCTTCGTACCAGGGCCAGGACCATGGCGGTCTGGGCCACACCGAGTGCGGCGGTGGGCTCGTCCATGATCACGAGCTTGGAGTTCCACAGGACTGCCTTGGCGATGGCGACAGACTGGCGCTGTCCACCCGAGAGAGAGGCCACCGCCTGCCGGACCGACCGGACAGTCGTGACCGCGAGGCTGGCGAGCGTCTCCCGTGCCGCGTTCTCCATCGACTCCTCGTTCAGCTGTCCACGTTGCATCCGTTCGCGACCGAGGAACATGTTCTGCACGATGTCGAGGTTGTCGCAGAGCGCGAGATCCTGGTAGACGGTCTCGATCCCGAGGGCCGCGGCCTCAGCCGGGGTGTGGACATTCATCGGTTTGCCGCCCCACCACATCTGCCCGTCGTCAGGGGGATGGATGCCCGAGATGGTCTTGATCATGACCGACTTGCCAGCACCGTTGTCGCCCGCCAACGCAGTCACCTGACCGGCCGGGATATCGAGGTCGACCTCTGTCAATGCCTGTACAGGACCGAAGTGCTTGCTCACGCCCCGCAGGCGTAGGAGCGGCATCTCCTCGCCGGACGCAGGACCGGTCGGGGCGGTGCCCTCCGTGGTTGTTGTCATGCTGCCGGCGCCTCTTCCCTTTTCTCGATGAGCATAGGACGTGGTTGGGTCGCGAGTCGCGACCCAACCACGTCCCGAGCGTGACTACTTGATGCCGGCTGTCGCGCAGGCGCTCGCGGTCGCGCCCGCACACAGCTCAGCAGCCTTGACCGCACCGTCCTTCACGACCGTGGCGGCCATGTTCTCCGACGTGACCCAGACCGGGGTCGTGTAGACCGACTTGATGTCCTTGTTGAGCACGGTGTCCGCGGTCGTCGCGTTGGCCAGAGTCGCCGGCGGCGTCGCACCCGCCCGCAGGTACAGAGCCAGCGCTGCGGCCGCCTGTGCCTCCAGGTAGATCGGCTTGTAGACGGTGCCGCACTGGTAGCCGGTGAGGATGTTCTGCAGACCCGGAAGCGAAGCGTCCTGACCGGTGGTCGGGAACTTCTTTGCGGGGATGTTGTTCTTCTTGAGAACCGAGATGACGGCGTTCGCGTTGTCGTCGTTCGGCGTGATGACCGCATTGATGTTCGGGTGAGCGGTGAACTGCTGCTCGAACGTCGTTGCGGCAACCGACGGGGTCCAGGTGCCGGCCGGCTCGCCCACCTTCACATAGCTCTTGTCAGCAAACTTCGGGTCGACGACGCTGTGGTAACCCTGCGCGAAGAGCTTCGCGTTGTTGTCCGAAGGATCGCCGTTCATGATCAGGATGTTCGGCTTGGCCACGTTCCAGGCCGTGATGCACGCCACCTCCCCCTCACCGATCAGGCTGCCGACCTTCACGTTGTCGAAGCTGACGTAGTAGCGGTCGGCAGGTCCACCGGTGACCAGACGGTCATAGTCGATGACCTTCACGCCCGCAGCCACGGCCTTCGCCTCGATCGCCGCGCCACTGCCTGGGTCGAGCGGGTCGACCAACAGAACTGAGGCTCCGGCGTTGATGTCTGCTTCGGCCTGCGTCTGCATGGTTGCGGCGCTGCCGTTGGCGTTGTCGATCTTGAACTTGTCTGCGGACAGCCCGGCAGCCTCGAACGCCTGCTTCAGGTACGGAGCGTCGTACTGGACGTACCGGGTCGACGTCGTCGTGTCGGGCAGGAGCACCCCGATCATGCCCTTGCCTTGTGAGGCCAGTCCGGTCAGCTCCTTCATGAGTGCGAAGTCGGCTGTGAAGTCCCCCGCATTGATCTGCGGTACGGCAGCCGGCGTTGTGGACGTCGGAGTTGTGGAGGGCGTGGTAGATGAGCTACAAGCAGAGGCCACTAGCCCCAACGAGAGCACCGCACTGGTAAGTGCCAAGGACTTGCGTCCGGTTCCCATCGATTTTCCTTCCGTTGATAACGCCATACCTTATGGCGCAGGCTCGCAGGCAACATTATCTCGCTCATCCGCAACAGCACGGGGCGCGTGTTATTGAACCGTGATGAGAAACAATGCGACCCACGAAGCCAGACAATTCTTTGCACACGGCCATGAACAGCATTACGACAATCAAGACAAACCTCCAGATAACCGACTGGATCGAGCGTCTCCATGCGCAGGTTTACCACCGCGGCATGGCCGCGCCCATGAGGTCGCCGAGGAGCTCTTCCTCGTCGACCACAAGTCCGCGGCTGACGAACCAGGCACACATGTTGTGACAGTCGCGCTGCAAGAACTCGGGCCCGCGGGGGTTGCCGATGACGTCGACGATCTGCGGCCAGTCGATGATGACGAGTCGATCTTCGTGGAGCAGGACGTTGTACGGCGACAGGTCACCGTGGGTCCATCCGCGCAGGGCCAGCTCGCCCATGGTGACGCGGACCTGTTCGAAGAGGTCTGCGAGCAGCGCCGGGTCCGGGCGGGTCTGGGCCAGCCGCGGCGCCGCCTGAGCCCCGTCCCCGATGAACTCCATCAGGACCTCCGTATCGCTGATCTGCACCGGGTAGGGGACCGGCAGGCCGGCGCTCCACAGCTCGCTCAAGGCGTTGAACTCGGCAAAGGCCCACTGACTGGAGATCATCTGCTTGCCGAACTCGGTACGCCGTGCCATGGCGCGCATCTCCCGGCTTCGCCGGACCCGGCGACCCTCGAGGTATCCCGCATCACGGTGGAACATCCGGTGGTCGGAGTCGCGGAACCGCTTGGCGGCCATCAATGAGCCACAGCCGGCGGTATCAGCGGTGTCTGCGGCACGGCCGCCGGGGATCCACCGGCGCACGACGTGGACGTCGGCCTCCTTGCCGGACTTGATGATGCCCAGATCCTCGTCGACGGCCCCGAGGTCGGTGATAACCCAATCGGGACGCGGGTTGGGACCATGCTGTGCGCCATCCCAGCTGGACCACGTATCGCCTTCGGGTGGTCCGTCGGGGGCGGTGTCGACGGCAAACATGCCGTCGCGGAGCTCAGCCGTGAGTTCGGCGGGCTCTTGGTGCGTCAGGCGGGTTGATGACTGGCGAAAACTGTTGTGCGACAAGGGAATCTCCAAGAAGGGGGAGGGAGTGAGCGCGGGCGGCACTCAGAACAGTCGTTGACATCTCACGGCCCTCCTTGGACAGGGGCGCACCCGGGCGGCGCGCGGTCTATGGCTACAGGTTCGCGCCTTGCGCTGCCCAACGCAACCAAATATCGGTGAGAGTGACAGTCGGTGAGAGCGACGGTCGTGGTGAGTGAAGTCGTGGGAGAGCGCCGGCCCAGGGGGAGGCCCGTGGTGGGGCTCACATGGGCGGTCGCTGTGCCGTGGAGACGGCGTTCGTCATACTCGCCTATAGCTCCTGGAACCCAACATGTGAGGGCGGCATACCGCGATGGCACGACTGCAGCACACCGAAGGTCTGACCGACGAGCAGACCGAGCTGCTCAAACTGGTACGCACGTTCGTCGACGAGCAGATCATCCCGGCGGCCATGGATCTCGAGCGCAAGGACGAGTACCCGACCCAGATCGTCGAGGGCATGAAGGAGATGGGGATCTTCGGCCTCATGATCCCCGAGGAGTACGGCGGCTTGGGCCAGTCATTGTTGACGTACGCGTTGTGCGTCGAGGAGATCGCCCGCGGCTGGATGAGTGTCAGCGGCATCATCAACACGCACTTCATCGTCGCCTACATGCTGATCCAGCACGGCACGGAGGAGCAGAAGAAGAGGTATCTCCCCCGGATGGCGACCGGCGAGGTTCGGGGCGCGTTCTCGATGTCCGAGCCGGGTTGCGGATCCGACGTGGCAGCGATCACCTCGAAGGCCGTGACGACAGGGGACGGCGAGTGGACGCTCAATGGTCAGAAGATGTGGCTGACCAATGGCGCATCCTCGAATCTCGTTGCGGTGCTTGTGAAGACGGACACCGGCGCAGACTCGGTGTACAAGAACATGACAGCCTTCCTGATCGACAAGGAGCCCGGCTTCGGCGAGGTTGAACTGGGCCTGACCGTGCCCGGCAAGATCGAGAAGATGGGCTACAAGGGCGTCGATACGACCGAGCTGATTCTCGATGGGTATCGCACGACGACGGATCAGATCCTGGGTGGCGAGCCGGGCAAAGGCTTCTACCAGATGATGGACGGGGTTGAGGTCGGTCGGGTCAACGTCGCCTCCCGGGCTTGTGGTGTGGCGCTGCGGGCGTTCGAGCTCGCGATCGCCTACGCCCAGCAACGTGAGACGTTCGGCAAGAAGATCGCCGAGCACCAGGCGGTGATGTTCCGCTTGGCGGAGATGGCCACGAAGATCGAGGCCAGTCACCAGATGATGGTCCGGGCGGCGCGCCTCAAGGACTCCGGCGAGCGCAACGATCTTGAGTCCGGCATGGCCAAGTTGCTGGCGTCCGAGTACTGCGCCGAGGTGGTGACGGACTCGTTCCGCATCCACGGCGGCTACGGATACTCCAAGGAGTACGAGATCGAGCGGCTCTATCGTGAGGCGCCGATGCTGCTCATCGGTGAAGGCACGGCGGATATCCAGAAGATGATCATCGGTCGGCGACTGCTGGAGGACTACAAACTGCGCTGAATGAGTGAGAATGCTGTTATGAGCTCTCAAGCGAACTTGTCAGGGCGTGCACGGATCCCCGTCGGTGGGCTGATCCTGGACTTCCCGTTGTCGCTCGGGACGTACGACAAGTACGCGGATGCCCAGAAGGCGGTCGACTTCCTGTCCGACCACGAGTTCGCCGTGGAGAACTGCATGATCGTCGGCACCGACCTCAGGCAGGTCGAGCGAGTGACCGGGAGGTTGACCCGGGGGCGGGTTGCCGGCGCCGGCGCGTTGTCAGGGATGTGGATGGGTCTCTTCGTCGGGCTCATCTTTGCGATGTTCGACAGCAACAGCACCACCCTGACGGTTCTGCTGACGGTGGCGTTCGGTGCGATGTTCGGCCTCGTCTGGGCCATCATCGGCTATGCCGCGACCAAGGGTCGGCGTGACTTCACGTCGGTGAGCCAAGTGGTGGCGACACGTTATGAGCTGCTCGTGGAGCACAAGTTCGCCGAGCAGGCTCGTGCCTTGCTGGCGAACCTCCCCGGTCAGTCCCTTACGGCTTAGGAGCCAGGCGAGCGATCCAGGCCTCGACGTCGGTCGAGGTGCGTGGCAGGGCTGCCGATAGATTTTCGCAGCCGTCCTGGGTTACCAGCACGTCGTCCTCGATCCGCACCCCGATGCCGCGGAGCTCCTGAGGCACCAACAGGTCGTCGGCCTTGAAATAGAGACCGGGCTCTACGGTGAGAATCATGCCGGGGGTCAGCTCGGCGCCCATGTACTCCTCGCGACGGGCCAGCGCACAGTCGTGAACGTCCAGGCCCAGATGGTGGCTGGTGCCGTGGACCATCCAGCGACGGTGGTGCTGTCCGTGCTCCTTGTCGAGCGTCGTCTCGACGTCGACGCCTTCGGGCAGCAGACCCCAAGCGTGAAGATGCTCGGCAATGACACGGATCGCGGCGTCGTGGACGTCGGAGAACTTCGCCCCCGGCTTCACTGCGGCGAGCCCTGCCTCCTGCGCTGCATAGACGGCGTCGTAGACCCTGCGCTGTGCGTCACTGAACCGACCGTTGACCGGCAGCGTGCGGGTGACGTCGGCAGTGAAGAGCGAGTCGACCTCGACGCCCGCATCGAGCAGCAGCAGGTCTCCGTCGGTGATGTCACCGGTGTTCTTGATCCAGTGCAGGGTGTTGGCGTGGTCTCCTGAGGCACAGATGGAGTCATAGCCGACGCCGTTGCCCTGGTGGCGCGCGTGGAGACCGAAGACGCCCTCGACCCACCGTTCGCCGCGACCGCGTTCGAGCGCCTTGGGCAGATCGGCAATGACGGCGTCAAAGCCGTTGGCCGTCGCACGGATGGCGTCACGCATCTGCCGAATCTCCCACTCGTCCTTGACGAGTCGCAGGGTGGACAGGAAATGGGCGAGCTCTTCGTCGGCCTCGCGCAGGGCCTCCGACTCGCTGGGCTCGTCGGTCTCGGCGACCCCTGCGCGGACGGCGTCGACAGAGGCGGTCAGCTCACGGTCGGCGTCGCGCACGATCCGGATCCTGATCGCGCCGACGTCCTTGCCCACCGCATCGGTGAACTCATCGATGTGGCGCGCGGACAGGGCCAGCTCGGCCTCGATATCGGCCAGACCGGGCCGGGCGCCGACCCAGAACTCTCCGTAGCGGGAGTCGCCGAAGAACTCCTCGCTGTCGCGGCCGGCCAACGGTCGAAAGTACAGGATTGACTCGTGTGAGCCGTCGTCGAGCGGCTCGAGCACCAGGACTGCGTCGGGCTCACGATCGCTGCCCAAACCGGTCAGATGAGCAAAGGCGCTGTGGGGTCGGAAGATGTAGTCGCAGTCGTTGCTGCGAACCTTCAGACCACCAGCAGGTATGACGAGCCGCTCACCCGGGAACGCGGCCGAAACCGCGGCTCGGCGCTGTGCGGCATACGGCGCAGCCTCCGCTTGGGCGGGTCTGGCGGTGGATCGTGGCGCCCAGTCTGCGGCCACGAAGGCGCGGAACTCGTCGGTGGTGGGGCGGGCACGATTCTCTGCTTTGTGCTGTTCTTCGCTCACCCTCACATCGTGTCACGGTGACGATCGGGTCAACCGCCGGGTGCGCTGGATCACTGGGTTGACCGGCGCAGGGAGGGCGGAACGGTCTGGCTCCATGCGGTCGAGTTTGATCGGGGCGTCGGGTGACGTCACAGTTGCCCGGTGACCCAGAGCAGCCCCGTCCCACGCCCGCCGCGATCCCGCGTCGCGGGTAGGTCGTTGCGTGACAGGGCCGGGCGCGCGGTGCGGGACAGCGCCGCCCCCGGGGACCTGGTCGCCTTGTGGCAGGGCAACGACGGGGTGGACCAGCGGACCGCGCGGGCCGTCATCGACCTTGCGATGCGGGTTGGCGAGACTTTGCTTGCAACCGGCGCCTCCGCTTCGGACGTGGTGGCGACGGCCCTTCGGCTCATCGACGCCTATGGCCTTCGCTCGGTACACGTCGACGTGACCTTCACGTCCATCTCGGTCTCGTATCACCGTGGCTCGGATGCCGACCCGATGACCGTGATGCGCGGTATCAAGGTGCGCTCCACGGACCTGACGCGTCTGGAGCGGCTCCAGACGCTGGTGCGGGACATTGCCGAGGAACCGGTTGACATAGACGTGGCCAGGGCGCGCTTCGATGACCTGATCAGGGCTCCACATCCCTATCGGCGATGGGTGGTGACGGCGTCGTTGGCCGGGTTGGCGGCCGGCGCGGCGGCACTCTTCGGAGGTTCCTGGCTGATCATGGCGCTGAGCTTCATGACGACCGCCGTGGCTGACCGGGTGCAACACTGGCTGGCCCACCGGGGAATCACCGCGTTCTTCACCCAGGCGGTGGGCGGGGCCATTCCGACGGGCGTGGCCGTGGCTTTGCTCGCTGCCGCATCGGCTGGAGTGCCCGGGTTGCAGGGGATCTCGCCATCCCTGGTCGTTGCCTCAGGCATCGTTGTGCTGCTCGCCGGGTTGTCCGTGGTCGGTGCCGCGCAGGACGCCATTGACGGCTACTACGTCACCGCAGGCGCTCGGGTCTTCGAGGTCCTGGTGCTGACTCTTGGCATCGTCGTCGGCATCGCTACCGTCCTGGCGATCGCTCGCAGGTCCGGGGTCTCGATGCAGCTCACTGCTGATACGCCCCTGGCCGCCAACACCGTGGTCCAGGTTCTGGCCGCGATGGTGGTGTCAGGAATGTTCGCCGCGTCGGCCTATGCCGGCACGCGTACCGTCGCCTACTCCACGGTGATGGGAGGGCTTGGTTGGCTGGTCTACCTGGGTGCGACCGACCTCAGTCTGGGTCCGGTGGCTGCCAGCTCGTTGGCCGCGCTTGCCGCCGGGTTCCTGTCACAGGTGGTCTCCAGCCGACTGAGAGTCCCTGCCCTTGCGCTGAGCATGGCCGCCCTCGTGCCGTTGCTGCCGGGGCTGGTGGTGTATCGCGGCCTGTTCGAGATCGTGCAGCGCGCGCCGGGCGAAGGGTTGAGCACCGGCCTGACCACGTTGCTGGGGGCAGGAGGTATCGGGATGGGCCTCGCCGCAGGCGTCAGCATGGGTACGTTCCTGGCCCGGCCGATCCGCACGGAGCTCGATCGCGGTCAGAGGCGGGCTCTGCGGCGCGCCGCCGGTGACGCCCGCGAGTAGGCACCCGCCCTACCCGCTCTGTCGTCCTCGACATGGCGCAGGCGCGTCATTGATGGCGCAGCAGCGCGGGTGCTCGATCAATGACGCGCCTGCGCTATGACCGAAGGTCGGCGCTCAGGTGGCACGCCGAGCCGCTGCCCGTGCAACGGCCAGCCGCATCAGCCGTTCGACCGTCGCCGGTCGGGACAGATCCGCCCACGTCAGCCTCACGAACTCGTAGCCGAGCGCACGCAGTCGGTCCTCGCGAGACTTCTCGGCGGCCAACGCCTCGCGGCCGTTGGCGTCGGCATACTTCATGAGGCCATCGAACTCGACGATGATCCGCTCCCGTTTCAGCAAGAAGTCGACGCGTCCGACCAGCCTGCCCTGAGGGTCTCGGATCTCGACCTGGGGTGTTGGCTGGAAGCCAATGGCATTGAGCAGCAAACGAGTTCGTGACTCGCCGACGGACTCGGACCTCGCATCTGCCAACCGCACCACCTGGCGTGCCTCGGTCACCTTGGGATGCCACGACAGCCTGCCCAGCCAGGTCTGGAGGTCCTCCATCCTCGCCTTGCCGGCGGCCAGCGCGGCGTCGGCCGCGACAACTCCAGTCTCGATGCCGCAGGTCATGGCCGCGCCCAAGATCGCGAGCGCAGCGGTGACGCTCGGCGTGCGGCCGATCAGCAGACCTGCACCCGGGCCGTATGTCGTGTGGATGGAGAGCCCGGGACGACGCCGACTGAGCGAGTCGGTGCTGCGCGTCACGTGGATGTGGTCCAGCGGCGCGCCGAAGATGGGCAGCGACATCAACGTGAGCGCCGAGTAGTGGCTGGCGTAGACCCTGCCATCGAACGTGCGCACAACGGCGCGGGTCGTCATCTCGTGCTGGCGCTCCGGCGAGGCCGCCTCGTAGCGGTTGCGGTCGACATACGCGCTGGGTCCGACTCGCAGGGCTCGGCCGCTGCGTACCAACTGGCTCAGCGACTCGCGGTTGTACCCACAGTCGTAGGCGTCGTGTGCCGTGAAGGCACCGAAGTGCGCTGCGCTGAGCGTGGCTAGGAGGTCGTTCATGACCGGAACAGCATGGCCGGATTGGCTTCGCTCTCGCTGCGTCCCTGTGGACAAGCGACATAGAGCAGGCGCGTCAGTCACGGCGCAGCAGCGCAGGTGCTCGATCAATGACGGATCTGCGCCAAGTGCTGGCGGTTTGGAAAGCCGGGCGACCGGACCGACGTGGCACGATGGCGACTATGCAATTTGGGCGCAGCTACGAAGAGTTCGAGGTCGGCGCGGTCTACAAGCACTGGCCGGGCAAGACGGTCACTGAGTATGACGACCATCTGTTCTGCCTGTTGACGATGAACCACCACCCGCTGCACCTTGACGCGAACTATGCCGGGACGACCCAGTTCGGGCAGAACGTCGTCGTCGGCAACTACGTGTACTCCCTGCTGCTGGGCATGAGCGTCCCCGACGTGTCCGGCAAGGCCATTGCCAACCTCGAGATCGAGTCGCTGCGTCACGTGGCGCCGACCTTCCACGGGGACACCATCTACGGCGAGACCACGGTTCTCGACAAGTGGGAGTCGACGTCGAAGGACGACCGGGGCGTTGTCCATGTCGAGACCAAGGGCTACAAGCAGGACGGCACGCTGGTCTGCATCTTCAAGCGCAAGGTCATGGTCCCGAAGAACAGCTATCTCGCGGCGCGTGGTGGCGAGCAGCCCGGCCGTCCCGAGCTGGTGGAACCTCCCGCCAAGGCCTGAAAAGCATTCTCCGGTATGGCGGGTGGTCGTCTTGTCCAGGGACGGTTGGCCTGGCTCCTACCCGAGGGGGACCCGGCCTTGGGTACCGTCGGTGTTGGTCCAGGTGACGGCCCTTATCGAGTCCTTGCCAGGATCGGTTGGGTGGGCGAATCCGGCACTCATCGCGAAGATCACCCTGCCGTCGGGGAGACGTTGCTGCACGGCGAGCCGGGTCGCTGTGTCGCCGGTCGCTAGTTCCACACCGATGTTCGACGCCCCGGGCGGCAGGATCCCAGCCGCGATCGGCGGGCCGTCGTTCGTGAGCTCCACGTCCTTGGCCTTTACGAGGAGTGGCTGGCGTCCGGTAACCACAGCAGCGCCGGACGAATCGGTGCTGGCACCGTTCAGGTCATAGGCGCCCAGGTCATACGGATTGGAGAAGTTGCCGTCCCCGGGGGGGAGGGTCTCGTCCCGGACGAGGAGTCGTCCGAAAACTGTGGTCTGTCCGTCCTGGTCCGGTTGCAGTACCACTTCGACTGACAACGTCGAGTTGATGGCGAGCACCCGCCCCGTCAGCCGCCGGCCGTTGCCGATTCCGTCCACGATCCCCGAGTCTCCATACCACCGGATGCTCTGGATGCCAGCGCCGCGAGCCGTCGCCGGGTACTTGACCGCGAAGACCGCGTAGTCGGTGCCGTCGACCCCGGCGGAGGCCATGCCGTATGAACCGCCATCGGCGAAAGTGATCCGCACGTCGCGGGCGGCGCTGGGTACCAGACCGATCGTGACCGGGTGCCCGTCGACCATGCCTGATACCCAGGTGGCATCGGGCTTCTGGCCGGGCCTGCCGGTGGACGACCCGACCACTTCGTGCCGCTGCCCGTCGGGGGTGATGACGAAGTAGTGCACGTTGGTGGCGACACCGGCATCGAGCTGGAAATGCGCCTCGAAGGTCCCGGAGGCGAAACCCAGCTGCCCCAGAAAACTGCCAGTTGTTGCGGTGTGGCTGGCGGGCAGGGGCACTGCTGTGTCGTGGGGACGGGTCAGGGCTGCTCCTCCTGCCACCAACGCGACAGCCATTGCTGCGGAGCCAGCGGCAATGATCCGGTGTCGACGGATGGTCCGATTGCCTTGGCGCAGAACAGATTCTGTGCTGAAAGTCAAGCCGCTGGGCGCGCCGACGGCGTCGAACTCGCGACGCAGGTCAGCCTCTAGGTCGGTGCTCATTGCAGGCTCCCTTCGGTGATTGCGGAGTTGTCATGGGGCTGGGGATGCGTCTCGGCCTCGGCGTGTTGGCGAAGGGCAGCCAGCCCGCGCGAAGCGGCGCTCTTCACTGAACCGACCGTGATGCCGAGCGCTTCGGCCACGGAAGCTTCGGACTGGTCGGCGTAGTACCGCAGCACGACGACCTTGCGTTGTTGCTCAGGCAGCCGCGACAACCGGCGCACGAGGTCGTCGCGATGATCACTGGTCGCCACCGCACCGTCGCGCGACTGTGACTCCGACCGCGACCACGAATGGGACGCAGTCCCGTGCTCGAAACCAGAGCTGGTGAGGTCGGCCACCACCTCGTGGCGAGTGGCACGCCATACGTCGATCTTGTGGTTGACAAGGCAGCGCCTCGCATAGGCGAGCGCAGTCGCGTGGTCGATCTTGTGCCAGACGACGTAGGTCTTGACGAACGCCGCCTGTGTCAGCTCCTGTGCGCGGTCGGTGTCGCCGGTGAGGAACCATGCGGTCCGCAACAGCGCCGGTCCGGCGCCGGCCATGAAGGCCGAGAACGACTCGTCGCGCGTCGCCTTTGAAGCCCTCACGAGGTCCCCCCGTTCATGATCACACCCACAAGCACGCCAGCGCGGGCCTCAAGGTTGCCTCGCGGGTCAAACAATACGACCCGGGCTTGGCTAGCCTCAGGGGATGCGCATCGATCTCCATACCCACTCGAACGCGAGCGACGGCACACAGTCACCGGCTGGGGTCGTGTCCTCTGCGGCCGAGTCAGGGCTGGATGTCGTGGCCCTCACCGACCACGACACGACCGCAGGGTGGGCCGAGGCTGCTGAGGCTGCGGCGCAGGAAGGGATCGCCCTTGTCCGTGGGATCGAGGTCTCCTGCAACTACGAAGGCATCAGCATCCACCTGCTCGGCTATCTCCAGGACCCCGCGGCGCCTGGGTTGCTCGAGGAGCTGGAGCGCTCGCGGGAGAGTCGGGAGACCCGGGCGCAAAGCATCGTCGAGCGGTTGTCGCGAGTTGTGCCGTTGACCTGGGATGACGTCCTCAAACAGGTCGAGCCGGGGGCCACCGTCGGCCGCCCACACATCGCCGATGCGATGGTGGCGAAGAAGATCGTCGCCTCGCGAAAGGTTGCCTTCTCTGACTATCTCTTTGACGGCTCCCCCTTCTATGAGTCGCACTATTCACCCGATCCGGTGACGGCGGTACGCCTCGTGAGGCAGGCCGGTGGCGTCGCGGTGATGGCGCACCCGTTCGCGAGCGCACGCGGGATCGTCGTGAAGGACGCGGTCATCGAAGCCATGGCGGCCGAGGGGATGGCCGGCCTGGAGGTCTATCACCGCGACCACAGCGCCGACGAGGCGCAGCACGGGCTCGATCTGGCCGCCTCGCTCGACCTGTTCGTCACGGGCTCCTCGGACTACCATGGCGAGGGAAAACCGAACCTGCTAGGTGAGAACACCACTGATCCCGTTGTGCTGCAACAGATCGAGGCACTGGCGCACGGCGTCAAGGTGTTGCGGCCTTGACGGCGGAGGCGGGCGACGGCGCAGTGGCTGCGCCGTTGCAGCAGAGTTTCGACGGCATGCCGAGGCGTCTCTACTCGGCGAGCCCCAGCAAGCTGTTGGCCTGGCTTGACTGTCCTCTTCGCTACCGCATGCAGTACCTCGACCGACCCAGGCCGGCTGCCCGGCAGCAACGGGCACACACGTCGATAGGTGTGGCCACGCACAACGCTCTGCGCGACTTCTGGGACCTGCCGCAAGCCGAGCGCACCCCGACAGCAGTCGAGCGGCTGATGCGGAAGTCGTGGATCGACGTCGGCTTTCGCGATCCCGACCAGTGCGCGGACTGGCTGGTTCGCACGACGGAGCGAGTGACGGCATACCTGCGGGGGATCGACCGCGTTCGACAACCGCTGGGCGTCGAACGCACCGTCTCCATGCGCACCAAGACGCTCGCCGTGACGGGCCGCATCGACCGTCTTGATGACCGCGACGGAGAGCTGGTGGTGGTCGACTACAAGACCGGGCGGTCACGGCTCACCGACGACGATGCACGCACCTCACTGCCCCTGGCGCTGTATGCCGTCGCGGCCGCTGGCATGTTCCGTCGCCCCTGTGCGCGCGTGGAGCTGCACCACCTGCCGACGGGAGAGGTGCTCTCGCACGAGCACACGCCGGAGTCGTTGCAGCGCAAGGTCGCCGAGGCCGAGTCGATCGCCTCGGACCTTCGCAGGGCCGACGGCGCCTATGCAGAGGAGGGGGTCGGGGCGCCACAGTTCGAACCGCACGTGTCGCCGATCTGCCCGTGGTGTGACTTCCGGGCTCACTGCCCGGCGGGTCAGCTGGTCGGTCCGGAGAAGTCCGACTGGGCGGGGCTGGAGGTCGACGCCGCGGCAGGCAACGGCACGGCGGATGGCGAGGTCGGGACACTTACGGCGTGAACGGGGTTTGCTGTCGCAGGAACATGGCCACGCTGACAGACTGTGCCCACCCATGGCTGTCGGAGAGGCGTCAACAGTGACCCAGGCAACGGACTCAGGGAATGCGAAACCTCAAGCAGGACATGACCGCGAGCAGGATGAGCGGCATGTGACGCACTTGGGAACGATCGTGNNCGAGTGCTGCTCGTCGACCTGGACGCGCAGGCCTGCCTGACGTTCAGCCTCGGCATTGACCCCGACGAGGTCAAGCTGAGTATCAACGAGGTGCTGGTCGGGCGTGGAGTCTCGGCCCGGGACGTGATCGTGACGTGTGAGGACGGGTTCGACCTGATCCCGAGCACCATCGAGCTGGCAGGAGCCGAGGCCCAGCTGCTACCCCGGCCCGGCCGCGAGTACGTGCTGCGTTCGGCGTTGGAACCGGTGCGCGGCGACTACGACGTGATCCTGGTCGACTGCTCGCCATCGCTGGGGGTACTCACCCTCAATGCGCTGACGGCATCGCAGGGGCTGATCATCCCGATGGTGTGCGAGATGCTCAGCCACCGCGGCGTCGGACAGCTGCTCGACACAGTCGCCGACGTGCAGTCGATCCTCAACCCCGAGCTCGAGGTGTACGGCATACTGCCCACGTTGTACGACGGACGCAGCAACCACACGCGTGCCGTGTTGGCCGACGTGGGGGAGCGCTACGGCATGCCGGTGCTCAGCCCGCCGATCCCGAAGACGGTTCGGTTCGCCGAAGCTCCGGCAGTGGGCCGCTCGATACTCACGACGTCACGAAATTCCAAGGGCGCTCAGGCCTATCGCGACGTGGCCGCCAGTCTCTTGCCCCGCCTCTGACTGTCAGACGGTGCTGGGAGCCGTCAGACGGTGCCGGCGCCCGCGCCAGCGGAGTCGCCCTGACCGTTGTGGGTGCGACGGCGGTTACGGCTACGTCGTGGCTTGGCGTCCTCGGCACTCGGGGGGCGATCGCTGCCGTTGGAGCGATCTGCCTTCGAGCGATCGGCAGGCGGACGCTCTCGGCCCTCCGACGAACGTGAGCCGCGGCTGGAAGATCCACCCGAGCGACCGCCACCGCTGTGACCAGCGGACGAACGGCCACGATCGGGTGGCCCACCCCTGTGGTTCTTGCCCGTCTCGCCGAGGTCCTCGACCTTCTCGGCGGCAAGGCCCTCGCGGGTCCGGCTTGACTTGGGCAGCCGGCCGGTCGCGTTCGCGGGGATGTTCATCTCCGCGTAGAAGTGCTCGGACGATGAGTAGGTCTCTGCCGCCTTGGGGATGCCCAGGTCGAGGGCCTTGTTGATCATGCCCCAGCGGTGCAGGTCATCCCAGTCGACGAACGTGACGGCGACGCCCTTGTTGCCAGCACGGGCCGTCCGGCCGATGCGGTGCAGGTAGGTCTTGTCGTCCTCGGGGCACTGGTAGTTGATGACGTGCGTGACGTTGTCGACGTCGATACCGCGGGCTGCCACGTCGGTGGCCACAAGGACGTCGACCTTGCCGTTGCGGAATGCGCGCATGGCCTGCTCGCGAGCACCCTGGCCAAGGTCCCCGTGGATGGCTGCCGCAGCGAAGCCCCGCTCAGCGAGATCGTCGGCGACCTTGGCTGCGGTCCGCTTGGTCCGGCTGAAGATGAGGGTCAGGCCGCGGTCTTTGGCCTGGAGCATGCGGGCCAGCATCTCGACCTTGTCCATGGCGTGCGCGCGGTAGACGAACTGCTCGACCGCCTTCACGGTCTGGCCGTCCTCGTCCCCGCCCATCGCCCTGATGTGGGTGGGCTGGGTCATGTAGCGACGGGCCAGGGCGACGATCGCACCCGGCATCGTGGCCGAGAAGAGCATCGTCTGGCGGCTGGCCGGGGTCTGCGCGAGAAGCTTCTCGATATCCGGAAGGAAGCCGAGGTCGAGCATCTCGTCGGCCTCGTCGAGCACGACGCTCTTGACGTAGGACAGGTCGAGGTGACCCTGCTTGGCGAGGTCGAGGAGCCGACCGGGCGTGCCGACGACGATCTCGACACCGCGCTGCAGCGCCGAGATCTGCGGCTCGAACGCTCGTCCGCCGTAGATGGTGACGACTCGCACGCCGCGGGCCTTGCCGGCCTTTGCGAGGTCGCCGGAAACTTGGACGGCGAGCTCGCGGGTGGGTGCGACAGCGAGGGCCTGCGGCTTGCCGGCGCTCGCCAGCGTGGCGAACGCTTCGTCCTTGGGACTGATCACGCGCTGGATCATCGGTATCCCGAACCCCAGCGTCTTGCCGGTGCCGGTCTTGGCCTGGCCGATGATGTCGTGGCCACCGAGGGCAACCTCGAGCGTCATCGCCTGGATCGGGAACGGGTGGATGATGCCCTCGTCGGCCAGTGAGGCGACGATGTCGGGGTGGACGTTGAAGTCGGCAAACGTCTTCTCGACGATCGCTGGCAAGGCTGCGGTCTCGACGGGCGTCTGTGCGGTTTTCTCGGCAGCGTCAGGCGTCGCCGTGGCTTTCTTGGTGGTCATTGAGTTCTCTCGATCGGGCGCGGGCCACACGCGTTTCCGAAGGTCTCGGAAGATGCGGGCCACGCTGCAAAGCGGGCCGATCGGAGTTCTTCGTGGGTGCAAGCCAGTCTCACTGGCTGCTGATTCGTGCCGACCGGGCACCGATGTCAGGGCCCAGTCTAGCTGGTGAGCATTACTGTTTCCGTTCATGGACGCCCTTGAGCAGCCGGAATCCCTCCCCGACAGGCCCGAGGGCGAGGTTGATGTGGTCGGCAGCTCAGGTGTCAAAGAGGGCAGTGGTTCCGCCGCCGAGGTCGATCCATTCTCTGATGACCCCTCCTATCGAGCGGCGGTCATCGATCTGCTTGGGGCACTGGCCTACGGCGAGCTGACGGCGTTCTCGCGGCTGGCGGCCGATGCCGAGATGGCTCCGAGCCAACCGGAAAAGGCAGCTCTGGCGCGTGTTGCTGTGGCCGAGTTCCATCACTACGAGGCGTTGACCGGCCGGCTGAGCGAGATGGGCGCCGACCCCGACGAGGCGATGGCCCCCTTCATCGCTCCGATCGACGAGTTCCACGACCGCACCAGGCCCAGCGGCTGGCTCGAGGGCCTGGTCAAGGCCTATGTCGGAGATGGCATAGCGACCGACTTCTATCGCGAGATCTCGGCCTACGTGGATCCGTCAACGCAGACGCTGGTGCGCTCCGTGCTCGAGGACGTCGGGCAGGCGAAGTTTGCCGTCAAAGCGGTCCGAGAAGCCATCGAAGCCGATCCCTCCGTCGGAGGCCGGCTCGCACTGTGGGGTCGCCGCCTGGTCGGTGAGGCACTTTCCCAGTCGCAGCGCGTGGCCGTCGAACGCGATGCCCTGGCCAGCCTGCTCGTGGGCGGTATCAACCGCCCCGGTGCCGACCTGGCCGAGATGGGTCGGATGTTGGCCCGGCTCACCGACGAGCACACGCGGCGGATGGGCCAGCTGGGTCTGCACGCTTGAGCTCGCCACTCGCCATACGGCCCGTCACTGCCTTGTATGGCGGTTAGCCGCGGAACGCTGCGTCAGATCGTGCCGAACCCGACGGAGCCCTTCTTGGACGCGCCGACGTCGACGTAGCCGATCGTGGCCACCGGGATCATCACGCGCCGCCCCGAAGCCTCGACAAGGTTGAGCACGCCACCGGCGGTCAGCGCCGTGTTGACCAGAGCTTCGACCTCTTCAGGGGACTGGTCGGACTCCAGCACGATCTCGCGCGCGACGTTCTGCACGCCGATCTTGACCTCCACGGGAAAGCCTTTCGTCAGAGTGTTGATGTGCGGGGCAACGGGTGATGTGAGGAGCAACCGGCGGCGACGCCAGACATCGCGCCTCGCTCGTTGTCGTTCTGCGAAGGCTAACCCCCTTCGGGGCCAGATCCTTCCCGCTCGATCTTGGGGAAGCCGCGCAAGCCACGCCACGACAGGGCCGCCACAAGCCTGGCCGCTTCGTCCCGGGGGATCGCCGAACCTTGCGACAGCCAGAAACGCGCACAGATCTGGGCCATCCCGGACAGCGCCATGCCGAGCAGATGCGCCTCGGCGTCAGGAAGGTCGGTGTCCTCCTTGATGACCTCGGCGATGGCCTCGGCGGACGCCTGCGAGACCTTGTCGACGCATTCGCGGACGGCCGCCTCGTTGGTCAGGTCGGACTCGAACACCAACCGGAACGCCGCGCCGTCACGATCCACGAACTCGAAGTAGGCGCCAACAGCGGCTGCGACACGCTGTTTGTTGTCCGTGGTCGACGCCAGTGCTGCCCTGATCAGACCCAGGAGCTCACCCGCGTGATGGTCGAGCAACGCCAGATAGAGATCGAGCTTGCCAGGGAAGTGTTGGTACAGAACGGGTTTGGAGACTCCGGCGCGGTCGGCGATCTCGTCCATCGCTGCGGCGTGATAGCCCGACTCGACGAACACCTCTTGCGCGGCGTCGAGCAGCTGCGCCCTCCGTGCCGAGCGCGGCAGCCGTACGCCGCGTCCTCGTGTATCTGAGCGCGTCGGCACTTGCGGGTCCCTCTCGTTCGGCCGATGACCCAGGGTGGGGTCGGTTCACGTGACCGATGTCCGTGTGCTGTGCCGCGCTATCAGAGCTCACGCGGCAGGCGAAACGAATTCTACGCGCGGGTAACCTCATCAGCATGGCAATTCCACCCCTTGTCGAGCCATCGGTGTCGTTGTCCGCCGCGGAGGTGGAGCGCTATGCGCGGCATGTGCTCATCCCCGATGTGGGCATGGAGGGTCAGCGCCGGCTCAAGAACGCACGGGTGCTGGTGGTCGGAGCAGGGGGTCTCGGATCTCCGGCGTTGATGTATCTCGCGGCGGCCGGTGTAGGAACCATCGGCGTGGTCGACGACGACCTGGTGGAGATGTCGAACCTTCAACGGCAGGTGGTCCACGGAGTCGCTGACGTCGGCCGGCCGAAGTCTGATTCCGCCGCGGAGACGCTGGCCTCGCTCAACCCCCTGGTCCAGGTCATCAGGCACGACGTTCGGATCGACTCCACCAATGCCCTTGAGATCATTGCCGACTACGACCTGGTGCTGGACGGGACCGACAACTTCCCGACCCGATATCTGCTCAATGACGCCTGTGTGCTGCTGGGCAAGCCGGACGTCTGGGGATCGATCTTTCGGTTCGACGGTCAGGCCAGCGTCTGGTGGGCGCAGCACGGCCCCTGCTACCGCTGCGTGTTTCCCGAGCCGCCTCCGCCTGGCCTGGTGCCGTCGTGCGCCGAGGGTGGGGTACTGGGGCTCCTCTGCGCCGCAATCGGATCCGTCCAGGCAGCTGAGGCCGTGAAACTCATTGTCGGCATTGGGGATCCGTTGATCGGCCGGTTGATGGTGCATGACGCGCTGCGCCAGAGCTGGGATGCCCTCACGGTGCGCAAGGATCCCGAATGCGCTGTGTGCGGAACATCGCCGACCGTCACGAAACTCATTGACTACCAAGACTTCTGCGTGGGGGCACCTCCCGCGGGCGGGGGAATGCCGGGTGGCGCGGTCCTCGCTGCCGCGAGCGTCCCCGTACCCCTGATCTCGGCGCGAGAGCTGGCCGATCTGCTGGCTGACGGTGCTGCTTCGCCCGGAGTGCTGCTGGTCGATGTGCGCGGCAGGGACGAGCGCGCGATCGCCGGCATCCCGGGGGCGCAGGCCATTCATCTTGACGAGTTCCGTTCCGGTGCCGCGGTGCCGCAGATTCCGTTCGAACGGCCGGTCGTCATCATGTGTCGGTCCGGCAGCCGATCGGAGGAAGCCTCACGGATCCTGATCGAGGCTGGTCATCCGAACGTTCGTAATCTCGCCGGCGGGGTGCTCGCCTGGAATCGAGATGTCGACCCCTCCCAGCCGAGCTACTGAGCCGACATGGAGACCCCAGAGCTTCCTGACTTCGCGGAGGCGGTGCTGCGCATCGTCGACCAGATCCCGGAGGGCATGGTCCTGGCCTACGGGGACATCGCCGAGCTGATCGGGCAGGGCGGACCGCGTCAGGTCGGCGCGGTGTTGTCCCGATACGGCTCGTCGGTCACCTGGTGGCGCGTCATCCGCGCGAGCGGCGACGTCCCCGAGGAGCTGGAGGACGAGGCGTTGGCGCACTGGCGTGAGGAGGGGACCGCCCTGGT
>PKWT01000424.1 GCA_003132125.1 Micrococcales bacterium
TTGTGCAGCTCTTCGAGGGCACCGACGGGTTGGCGCCGCGCAGCACTCGTGTCACGTTCTCCGGTCAGTCCTTGCGAGTCAAGATCGGTCCTGGCTGGCTGGGGCGCACCTGCAACGGTCGCGGAGAGCCCATCGACGGCGGCCCACCGATCTCCGGAACGGCGACCGCTGCCGTGGCGGGCAACCCGCTCAACCCGACGCAGCGCGAACCTCCGTCCGAGCCAGTCCTCACCGGCATCTCCGCCATCGACGCCCTCACCACTTTCGTGCGAGGCCAGAAGCTGCCGATATTCTCGGTGGCAGGGCTGCCGCACATCGAGCTCGCCGCCCAGATCGCGGCCCAGTCGAGAGCAGGCAACGAACGGTTCAGCGTCGTGTTCGCCGCGATGGGGCTCACGCATGCTGATGCGGACGCCGTGCGTGCGACGCTCGAGGAACGCTCAGCGGCTGGCGAGCTGCTGCTGCTGCTCAACACTGCGGACGACCCGGTGATCGAGCGCATCCTCACCCCACGCATCGCGCTGACGGTCGCCGAGCACCTCGCGTTCGAGCTCGATCACCACGTGCTTGTCGTGCTCGCCGACATGACGAGCTACGCGGAGGCTCTGCGCGAGGTCTCCGCCGCGCGCGGCGAGATGCCCGGCCGGCGGGCCTATCCGGGATACCTCTACAGCGATCTCGCCTCGCTGTACGAACGGTGTGGGCGCGTTCGCGGCAAGTCGGGTTCGGTCACGGTGCTGCCGGTGCTCACCATGCCTGCAGGCGACATCACCCACCCCGTTCCTGACCTGACGGGTTACATCACTGAAGGCCAGATCGTTCTCGCGTCGGACGTTCATGCGCGTGGCATCTACCCACCCGTTGACCCGCTGGCTTCGTTGTCAAGACTGATGCGTCACGGCACCGGAGCAGGGCTGACCCGCGAGGACCACCCCGAGCTCGCCGCTCAGCTCCTCTCAGCGCTGGCGCGCGCTCAACAGGTCCGCGAGCTTGCCGAGATAGTCGGTGCGGCTGCGCTGAACGACACTGACCAGCTCTACCTGCAGTTCGCCACCGAGTTCGAACAGCGACTCGTGAACCAGGAGCGTGACGAGCGGCGCGATCTGGACGAGACCCTCGCGCGGTGTTGGGATGTCGCGAACGTCCTGCCGGAGCGTGAGCTGACCATGCTGTCGCAGCGGTTCATCGACGCCCACCCCAGATCCGATCGTTGAGCCATGGCGCTTCTGGCGAGGATCCCCTCAGGTCGAGCCGGGCGAATGTGGCTGCGTCGCCGGCTTGGCGCTGCCGAGCGAGGCCGTGACCAGCTCGACCGCAAGCTCCGCATCCTGGTACCCGAACAACAACGGCTGCGCATCCTGGCTGACGGCTGTCAGAAGGACTGGCTGGCCGGATGCGACGACGCCAGCGTCTGGATGCTGCGTGCGACGCTGCTTGGTGGGCAGGACGCCATCCGGTATGCCGCCGCGCCGGAACACGTCGATGTCGAGGTGACGTGGACGACTGCCCTGGGGGTGCGGTACCCGGCCGCCGCCGGACCCGCGGGTCCTCCAGCAGAGGTACCTGGGGTGTCGGGCAACGCGGCGATCGTGCCGGCGACCGTCGCATACAAGAAGGCACTCGTGGCTGGCGTGCGTGCAGCGGCCGCGCATGAGGCGGTACGCCGGGTCGAAGCCGAGATTGCGGTCACCCGCCGCCGGGTGCGTGCTCTGGACAGACGGTGGCTGCCTCAGCTCCGCGAGGCACTCGCCGTGCTCGAGCAGTCCCTTGTGCAGGCCGAGCAGGAGGACGCTGTGCGGTTGCGTCGTGCGGCTGCCCCGGCGATCGGCGCTGCACATCGCGGGCGTTGACCCCGAGACCAGAGGCACGTCGCCGCCGGACGGCGAGCGAAGTGACCGAGATGAGCGATTTGATTGAGGCGTAAAGGAACACCTTTCGGAGTCGTAGAATGGGGCGAAACCGGCGGGGGACCTCGTTCCCTTCGCGACAGACGCGGGCAGCCGTGACGTGATCAGCACGTATCGGGCATCCGTCGGTGATCAGTACGTATCGGGCGGTCGAAGCGCGCCCAGTTGGCATGACGAGCGAGTGAAGCCGTGCGGATCCCGCACGCGGACGTGGCAGGGCAAGTACGGAAGGCTGAAATGGCAAGCGCAGCAGGAACCGACGTAGTAGACGTAGTAGACGTAGTAGTGGACCAAGCGGCAGGCGAAGCGGGCGGCGAGGTCTGGGCGTGTGTCGACGGCAACGAAGCCGCCGGCCGAGTCGCTCACGTGTGCAGCGAGGTCATCGCGATCTACCCGATCACCCCGGCCTCGACGATGGGCGAGCATGCCGACGCGTGGAGCGCCGAGGGACGACGAAACCTCTGGGGTTCGGTCCCTGATGTCATCGAGATGCAGTCCGAGGCCGGTGCAGCCGGTGCGCTGCACGGCGCGGTCGTCAAGGGCGCCCTCGCTACCTCTTTCACCTCATCCCAGGGCCTGCTCCTGATGCTCCCCAACATGTACAAGATCGCCGGCGAGCTCACGCCGTGCGTGATCCACGTTGCCGCCCGCACACTGGCCACGCATGCACTGTCGATCTTCGGTGACCACTCCGACGTGATGAGCGCCCGGATGACCGGTTGGGCGATGCTCTGCTCGTCGTCCGTGCAGGAGGCGCAGGACCTCGCACTGATCTCCCACGCCGCCACGCTGAAGTCACGGGTGCCGTTCCTGCACTTCTTCGACGGGTTCCGCACCTCGCACGAGATCAACAAGATCCGGGTCGTCAGCGACGACGTGATGCGCGCCATGATGCCGGACGACTTGGTGCTGGAGTATCGCCTGCGAGGGCTTACCCCCGACGCGCCGACCATGCGCGGTACCGCGCAGAACCCCGATGTCTTCTTCCAGGCCCGAGAGGCCAGCAACTCGTTCCACGACGCGGTTCCCGAGATCGTTCAGCAGTCGATGAACGAGTTCGCCGGGCACACGGGACGTCAGTACAACCTTGTTGACTATCACGGTGCTCCCGACGCTGAGCGGGTCATCGTCATCATGGGCTCAGGCGCCGGCGCGGTGGGCGAGACGGTTGACGCCCTCGTCGCCAGCGGCGAGAAGGTCGGTTACATCACCGTGCGGCTGTACCGGCCGTTCCCCGTCGAGGCCTTCCTGGCGGCACTTCCGGCAAGTACCAAGCACATCGCTGTCCTCGACCGTTGCAAGGAGCCGGGCGCGCCTGCCGAGCCGTTGCACCTCGACGTGGCCACCGCACTGATGGACAGTGTCATGTTCAACGGTGGCGGAACCATACCGACCGTCATCGGTGGCCGCTATGGGTTGTCCAGCAAGGAGTTCACGC
Source organism: Micrococcales bacterium (assembly GCA_003132125.1). Lineage (GTDB taxonomy): Bacteria > Actinomycetota > Actinomycetes > Actinomycetales > Dermatophilaceae > UBA4719. Next base: position 3,346 of record PKWT01000424.1, read on the forward strand.
CGCCGATGGTGGCCGGCATCTTCACCGAGCTCAATCGCGACAAGCCGAAGCGCCGCTTCACGGTCGGCATCGTCGACGACGTCACCCACCTCTCGATCGACCCCGAGCCTGACTTCGAAGTGCCGAGCAAGTCTGTCGCTGCGGTGTTCCTCGGCCTTGGTTCGGACGGCACCGTCGGCGCGAGCAAGAACTCGATCAAGATCATCGGGGACGGCACGGACCAGTTCGTGCAGGGCTACTTCGTGCTCGACTCGAAGAAGTCCGGTGGCGTCACCGTCTCGCACCTGAGGTTCGGCCGCGATGAGATCCGCTCGACGTACCTCGTAGAGCAGGCCGACGTGATCGGCGTCCACCAGTTCTCGCTCCTGCGCACCATGAAGGTCCTTGAGCTGGCCAAGCCCGGCGGCACCCTCCTGCTGAACTCGCCCTACCCGGACGACCAGGTGTGGGACCAGCTCCCGGTCGAGGTTCAGCAGCAGCTGATCGACAAGAACATGAAGCTCTTCGTGATCGACGCGCACGCGGTGGCCAAGGATGTCGGCCTCGGCGGGCGGATCAACACGATCATGCAGCCGTGCTTCTTCCAGGTCTCGGGCGTGCTACCGGTGGAAGAGGTCATCCCGAGGATCAAGGCCAACATCGAGAAGGCATACGGCAAGCGAGGCCGCAAGGTCGTCGAGCGCAACTTCATCGCCGTCGACAAGGCGCTCAGCGAGATGAGCGAGGTCAAGGTCCCCGCAGAGGCGACGAGCACGCTTCACCGGATGCCCGCGCTTCCGAGCGATGCTCCTGCGTTCATCAAAGAGGTCACCTCGCATCTCATGCGCGGCGAGGGTGATCTGCTGCCCGTCAGCGCCATGTCGGCGGGCGGATCGTGGCCGACCGATACAGCCAAGTGGGAGAAGCGGGCGATCGCCCAGGATCTGCCGATCTGGGACCCGGACCTCTGCACGGACTGCGGCAAGTGCGCCGTGACATGTCCGCACACCGCTCTGCGGATCAAGATCTTCCCCAAGGATCAGCTCGAGGGCGCGCCCGAGGGCTTCCAGGCCAAGCCGTTCAAGTCGCGGGACCTGCCCGACCACCTGCTCAGCATCACGATCGCGGCCGACGACTGCACCGGTTGTGGGATCTGCGTGGACGTCTGCCCTGCGACCTCGAAGCTTGACCCCAGCCACAAGTCCCTCGACCTCGTCGCCGCGCTGGATCACCGTGACGAGCTCCGGACGAACTACGAGCACTTCCTGACCATCCCCGAGATGGACCGGACCAAGGTGCGTCACGACACGGTCAAGGGTGTCTCCCAGCTGCAGCCGCTGTTCGAGTTCTCAGGCGCTTGCGCAGGGTGCGGTGAGACGCCGTACATCAAGACGCTGACCCAGCTGTTCGGTGACCGGATGATCATCGCCAACGCGACCGGATGTTCGTCGATCTTCGGCGGCAACCTGCCGACGACCCCGTACTCCGTCAACGCCGACGGCCGTGGCCCGGCCTGGGCCAACTCGTTGTTCGAGGACAACGCGGAGTTCGGCTTGGGGATGCGGCTCGGTTGGGAGCAGCAGCACGGTGAGGCACGCCGCTATGTCGGTGAGCTCAGCGCGCTGATCGGCGCCGATCTGGCCCACGCGCTGCTTACCGCTGACCAGAGCGACGAAACCGGTGTCGAGGCCCAGCGGGTCCGGGTGGAGCAGCTCAAAGCAGAGCTTGACGTCGTGTCGAGCGAAGGCCGTGCGGATGATCGGTCCTCAGCTGTTCGACACCTGCGCAGCCTGGCCGACGAGCTGGTCGAGAAGACGGTGTGGATCGTGGGTGGTGACGGTTGGGCCTACGACATCGGCTTTGGCGGCCTTGACCACGTGTTCAGCTCGGGAAAGAACGTCAACATCCTGATCCTTGACACCGAGGTCTACTCCAACACTGGCGGCCAGGCCTCCAAGTCGACCCCACGTGGGGCAGCAGCGAAGTTCGCGTCGTCGGGCAAGTCCTCGGCGAAGAAGGACATCGGCGCCATGGCTCAGGTCTATGGCGATGTCTACGTGGCGCAGGTCGCGATGGGCGCGAACGAGCAGCAAGCGGTGCGCGCCCTGCTTGAGGCGCAGGCATACCCCGGCGTCTCTGTGGTCATCGCCTACAGCACCTGCATCGCCCACGGCATCGAGATGTCGACGTCGATGACGCACCAGAAGGACGCGGTGGCCAGCGGCTACTGGCCGCTCTTCCGGTTCCGCCCCAGCGAGGGTGGCGAGGGCAACCCGTTCAAGCTCGACTCGAAGAAACCGTCGATGCCGATCCGGGAGTTCGCCCTCAGCGAGACCCGGTTCTCGATGCTCGCCCGCACCGACAAGGAGCGCAGCGATCACCTGCTGGCCCTCGCCCAGGCGGACGTCGACGAGCGGTGGTGGCACTACACGCAGTTGGCGGGCATGGAGCGGACCGTGCCTCGCGAGCAGCCACTCGACTGACGACACGACCTGGATCTTCTGGACAGGCGAAGACCTCCCGGCGTGGAGTGGTGCTCGTTGGGCACCGCTTCATGA
>PKWT01000437.1 GCA_003132125.1 Micrococcales bacterium
AGACACTCGGGCGACCCGAACTGCCCAGTTTGTGGGACGGAACCCGGGTCCAATCCGGTGAACAGGCGTTGATGCGGCTCGCCGACGAGGTTAATCAAGCGCCGATGCCAGGGGCCACCCCGGATGCTGCCGATCTGCGCGCCACGGTCGAGTCGGATTGGCGGCCACCGACGACCGTCCACCCGCCGGCAACGTGGGTGTCACAGATGGGCGATCCGTGGGCGCGCACGTTGCGGATGAGCCGTTGAGCGCACACGACCCGTGATGATCAGTCCGCACTGGCACGGGGTATGCCGGTCCGGCGACCTGCTCCCGGATGCCACCGTCCACGCCGACGTCAATGGGGTCGCCACCTGCCTGGTCCGCAACAACGGGCAGGTTTACGCCCTTCACGACGAATGCACCCATGCCGAGGTGCCGCCGTCCGAGGGGGAAGTGTCCAACGGCACCATCGGGTGCTGGCTGCACGGGTCCGCTTCAACCTGGCAACTGGCCGTTGTGCTCAACCTGGCCGCCACCGAGCCTGCTAGCGCCGTGGCGGCGGTGAGTGCCACCAACGTCTGCCGCAGCGTGGTGGCGCCCCCGCCGTACACCGTCGGCGCTGCAACCGGCTCCGGTGCGCCGCGCCCGCTCCAGATGCTCGGGGTCCCGCGCCTCCAGCGGCGTCTTCATTCGACGTCGTTCCGCTTCTCATAGGTGGGACAGGAGGTAGTCGCGCAGCGCGACCGCGTTGTTGTGCTCCTGGTCGTGTGAGCTGTAGAGCAGGGTCACGGTCCCACCCGCGGCGGCTTGCACCAGCGGCTGCCAGGACTGCGGGTGCGCGTCCAGCTCGGCGAAGTAGCGGCGGCGAAACTCCTCCCACAGCGCTGGATCGTGGGAGAACCATTTCCTCAGCTCATGGCTGGGCGCCACGTCGCGAAGCCACCCGTCCAGCTCGATGGCATCCTTGCGGACGCCGCGCGGCCACAACCGCTCGACCAGAAAGGCCCTCCCATCCCCGCGCGGCTCGTGGTCGTAGACGCGCGAGAGGTTGATCGTGCTCACTGCGACCTCCCGCGAACGGCTGGACAAGCATCGTGTAACGCTACGAGTGTGGCGGGCATGGACCGCGCGATCTACCCGCAGGCCACTGCAAACATGAGCGATCGGCACAAGCTGTCGGGCCGGGGGGCGTCTGGTCGATGATGGCGAACAACAGCCGGTGTTGGGTCGGAGTGAGTCCCGCCGCTTGGGGGCCACAGCCGGTCAACAGCGTCAGTCCACCCATAACAGCACCATCCGCGTACGTGGCACCCGCCCGTGAACCTCGCGCGGCTGGGAGGCCCGTGTCAGTCACGCTGCGCCGCCCGAGTCGCCCGCGGTCGGGCGGGGCGTCAGCGCACCATCGCGGTGGTGAGCACCACAACAGTGTCCTTGAGTGCCTCCAAGGAGTGCCGCTCCGGCGGGATGACGAGCAGATCGCCGTTGTGACCCTCCCAGCTGGTGCTGCCCGCGCTCAGCAACACGTGTCCACTGAGCACGATGATCGTTGCCTCGCCGGGGCTGTTGTGCTCTGTCAGCGACGACCCTTCCCGAAGGGCGATCACTGTATGGCGTAGGACCTGCTCATGCCCGCCGAAAACGGTAGACGAGCTACGGCCGCTCGACTCTTCCTTCGCGCGCGCGAGCTGCTCACGACCGATGGCATCCAAGGACAGCTTCTTCACAGTCTTCACCTTTCGCCTCATGGCACCCTTTGCGGTCGGGGTGCTTGCGGTTCTTGACTGATTCACGCTACCGGTCACGCTGCACGAGGAAGCCAGCGCAGGACCCCATCCCGGCCAGGTTCGACCGGTGGATCCGCTGGTTCGAGGTGGTCACCGCCCGAGCCCACGAGTGCCTGTCCCTTCTCAGTCCTGGCCTGCGACCACCCGAGCAGTTACTTGGCACCTGCACACCATCAATGGCCTCTCGTAGCGCTCAGGTCTCCATCGCAGTTGACCAGCTGGTGCCATTCTCCAGGGGTCCTGGAGCTCCGTCGACCCAACCGAGTAAAGAACCAGCCGTCTCGCCACCTACGCCCTCGAGGGGAACGACGGTCACCACCCTTGCATTTCTAACAATCATGTATGTAAATATAAGTATGGGTAGAAGAGACTCGAACGACGCCGCCAGAGCCGGTCGAAGGGCTGGGACGATTCGCGCAGCCGCAGCGTCGCCGGTGCCTGTTCGTGGGCGCCCCGAGGTGCCTCCGGCTGTAATTGCCATGGGCTGGGTCGACCACGCCGCATGCCTGGTCGAGGAGCCGGAGCTGTTCTTCCCGATCGGCAACTCCGGCCCGGCACTGGTCCAGATCGAGGAGGCCGAAGCGGTGTGCAACCGTTGCCGGGTGATCGACGCTTGCCTGAGATTCGCCATGGAAAATGGGATGACAGCCGGCGTGTGGGGTGGCCTGACCGAGGACGAGCGTCGCGCACTCAAACGCCGCACCGTCGGCCCAACGCCGTGAGTCTCAAGACGCCGTTACGTAGTTGATTGATGCGTGTCATATTGGTCCCGCCGGAGTGCTCGTAACGTGGAAGGCCAGCACCCCGGACGGGTGAGATGCGCGAGCCTAGTCGAGGACGATGGCCATGAACGAGGGCATGAAGCAGCGCGACCATGTGGTGATCATTGGCTCGGGTTTCGGCGGGCTCTTCGCCACCAAGGCGCTGAAGGATGCACCGGTGGATGTCACGGTGATCGCGAAGACCAACCATCACCTGTTTCAGCCGCTGCTCTACCAGGTTGCCACTGGGATCCTCTCCGAAGGTGCGATCGCCCCGCCAACGCGGGAAATCCTTCGTGGCCAACGCAATGCCCAGGTGCGGCTCGGCGAGGTGATCGACATCGACATCGAGTCCAGGACGGTAACGTCCTGGACTCCGAGGGGGACGCAAGAGACGCCATACGACAGCCTGATCGTGGCCGCAGGCTCCAGTGCGTCCTACTTCGGTCATGACCACTTCGCCGAGCACGCACCGGGCATGAAGTCCCTGGACGACGCGCTCGAGTTGCGCGGCCGCATCCTCAGCGCGTTCGAGTTCGCCGAGATCGAGACCGAGGCTGATGCCAGGGCATCCTGGCTGACCTTCGTCGTAGTCGGCGCCGGCCCCACTGGTGTTGAGATGGCCGGGCAGATCGCCGAGCTCGCCCACCGCACCCTGCGCAAGGACTACCGCCGCATCGACCCTCAACAGGCGCGGGTCGTGCTGCTCGAAGGCGCCCCTACGGTGCTCGGTACGTTCGGGGAACACCTCGCGGCCAAGGCCACCAAGAAGCTGGAGCAGCTCGGGGTCGAGGTGCAGCTCGGCGCGGTGGTCGTCGACATCGATGAATACGGCATCGACGTCAAGGACAGCGACGGCAGCACCCGGCGCATCGCGAGCCGCACCAAGGTGTGGGCAGCCGGCGTCGCATCCTCGCCGCTGGCCAAACATCTCGCCAACCAGGCCGGTCTGCAGGTTGACCGCGCTGGCCGGGTACCCGTGGAGGACGACTGCTCACTGCCGGGGTTCCCGGAGGTCTTCGTCATCGGCGACATGATGGAGGCGGGAGTGCCGGGTGTGGCGCAGGTGGCAATGCAGTCGGGCAAACACGCTGCCAAGGTGATTGCGGCCCGGGCCGCTGGTCGGGACCTACCCGAACCCTTCAAGTATGTCGACAAGGGGAGCATGGCGACGATCTCGCGGTTCGCCGCCGTAGCCAGCGTCGGCAGGTTCCGGTTCTCCGGGTTCATCGCCTGGCTGTTCTGGCTGGTCATCCACCTGCTCTACCTGATCGGCTTCAAACAGCGCGTCACCACGCTGCTGCATTGGACGATCAGCTTCATCGGCCGCGGGCGTGCCGAACGTGCCATCACCCGTCAGCAGGTAGTGGCACGTCGCGCCCTCAACACGCTGACGCCGGACCAGTCGGGTCGACCCGACCGGTTACGGTTTCCCCGCAGGTAGTGCAGCGTCAGCTGATGTGCTGGCTCGCCCTCGACCGAGCCTGACGCATCGGACAGACTTACCGACTGTCCGCCCGGAAACGCCGGCGCTGGCAGCGCGCCAGAGACGCCCTCGCGGCCAAGGTCAAGGTGCGCGGCTTCGACCCGGCCGTCGGCAGGGACACCCGCAGCTATGGTTCCACTGATCTGGACGCAGCCCTGCTGATCCTTCCGATGCCCGGCATCGAGGACCCCGGATCTCCCCGGGGATGACACGATCAGCACTGTCAGAGATGGGTTGTCCGTGGGAGGTCCCCTGCTGTACCGATACCCGCCAGGACGCGACGGC
>PKWT01000217.1 GCA_003132125.1 Micrococcales bacterium
TGGTGAAGTCGCCGCCGCGGCCGAGGTCGAAGATGACGGCGCTGGGCACGATCGGGACGACCTCACCCGGTGTGCCCGTTGGGTAGCCGACTCCGGCCTCGAAGAGCCGCTGCATCACGCCGTCGGAGGCCGCAAGCCCGAACGAGCTCCCACCCGACAGCGTCACGGCGTGGACCCTTTCGACCATGTTGCACGGGTCCAGGACGTCGGTCTCGCGGGTGCCGGGTCCACCTCCGCGAACGTCAACCCCGGCAACGGCACCGCTTTCGGGAGCGAGGACCACCGTGGTGCCGGACAGCCACCCGGAGCCGCGGCGGTCGGCATGTCCCACCCGGATGCCGGCCACGTCGATCAGGCTGTTGGTCGGCCCGGGCTGGAGGACGGTCATCACTGCTGTTCTCGCGGCGTTCCGAATGCCTCGAGCCCGACCCCGTCGGGAACCACGGCGGGGTTGTTACTGACCTCGACGATCGCGATATCACCGGGCTGGACAAGGTGGGCGGCGGCGCCGTTGATGCAGATCAGCCCGCTCCCGGCCTCGCCCGCGATGACGTACGGCGTCAGCTGTTTGCCGGGGGTGACGTAAACGACGTTCAACCGCTCATCGGGCAGCAGACGGCCGTCCTCGAGAAAGGCCCGGTCGATCGATACCGAGCCGACGGTGTTCAGAGCTCGAGTGGCCGTCACCCGGTGGAACTTGGCGTAGCGCGTGGTGTGCTGCACGGCGATGTCCTTCAGCTCAGAGGCACAAGAGTCTCAGGATCCCTGCGGGCTATCAAGGCATGGGGCCCGCTGGTAGCGCCAGTCCCCACGGTGGCGGCAAGACCTCCCCGGACATGCAGGAACACGAGCAGGATGTCCGGGGCGCCCTCTCGCACGAAGAGTGCCGTCCGGTCCTGTGCCACCAAATCCGGACTTACGTCGCGCCACTTGCCGATGTCACTGACCTCAGCAACGAAACGACGTGTTGAACGGGCCGTCTGCCGGCTACGGGCGCTTTCACTGACGTTCCAGCCAGCGGCCACGGGCTGAAATCCGTCGCATGACAGGATCCACCTTCGCGACGCCGCCCGTTCCCTCGTTGCTGCCTGGAGCTGTCCGCTGGACTGTCAGGTCTGCCGTCTCGATGAGGACGTCCTCGACGATTGGCTCTGGGCCATGGACATCGAGCTCGGCGGTCAGGCTGAGCCGGCCACCGGCGAGTAGGTTGTCGGCTTCTGTACATGCCCCCGCACGGGTCATGAACCCTGGTGGGTTGTCAGGATCGCCCACGTGCCGGCGGGTAGTGTTTGGGAAATGTCTGGCACTTCCTTTGAAGCGATCGCCACTGCTGTCCGACAGGTTCTCTCGGTGCGCGGCCCGATAGCCGAGGACGACCTGTTGGCTGTGCTGGTCGCGGACGGCATCGACCTCGGGCCCGATCCGGAAGAGATGCTCACCGACATCCTCGATGAGGACGCCGAGCTTGTCATGCCGCTGGCCGACGAGCGGTGGGCCTGGATCCCGGCTTTGCTCGACGGGCGGATCTTCACGCACCGCCTGAGCGCGCTGGAGGCCGAGCACGACATGATCGGGTTCGGTCCCGATCTGGCGCCGCTGTCGATGCTGACCGAGAGCCAGACCTACCAGCGGCTCACGGACGGCTCGCTAATCGCGGACGTGTCCCCGTTCCTCGACGGCGACATCCTCGCCGAGCGCGGCGTGCCGNNCTGGGCGCCGGGGCCGGTGATCTGGTCGGGTTGCGTGTCACCGCGGATGGGTTCGAGCTCGCCGCGGCCGGGGAGCTGACGATGTGCGAGATCGGCCCGGCGCTGGCTGCCGTACTGGATTTGCGTCCCGATCGGCCTGAGATGCTCGACGTCGCCGTCTGGACGGCGTGCGCCGCGGACGAGAGCCTCTTCCGGGAGCCGGTGGCACCGCTGGGTGAGCTGCTCTCCGCTGGCGGCCTGGCCCAGGAGGGTGACTGGGTTGCCCGTGGCGGCTTCGATTTCGGCACGTGGCGCGTCCATGGCCAGATCGAGACGATCGCGGCGCGCTACGAGCTGCACGACGACGAGGCGCTCGCCGTGCTGGCAACGGTGCGGCTGTACGAGCAGACGGCCGCGCTGGTCGATGCCGTGACCAGCGCCCAGCAAGACGGCGATGCCGAGGAACTGGTCGACATCGCGTCCCAGCTGTTCCCGCCGCAGCTCGATCCGGCGCCGTCGAACGGCGACCCAGAGCTGGACCCGGATCGCACGACGGTGCGCGCAACCCTGAAATTCCTCGCTGAACCGGCCGTCGCCGCTGCCGTGCTGGCCGAGACGAGTGCCGACCAGGAACGTGGCGCCGTCGCGTTGGGGCTGTTCGCCGAGTCGGTCGAGCCGCTGGCACCGCGCGCGGCGCGCCCAGCGCTGCGTTGGCTGCGGGCCAAGGCGTACGAGGGGCTCGGTGACCTCGAGCAGGCCGAGCAGACCTACAGCGCCGCGCAGTCGCTGGACCCGTCGTGGCCGTTGACGCTGATGTCGTTGGCCCGCTACGCCAGCGACCGCGGCGATGCCGGGCGCGGGCTGGCCCTGCTGCGCCGGGCCGGGGCGCCGCGCGAGCATGAACTGGTGCAGCTGCTCGAACACTTCCAGCCCGCTCCGCGTCCGGGTCTCGGGCGCAAACAGCCGTGCTGGTGCGGCTCGGGCCGAAAATACAAGGTGTGCCATCTGCACCGCGAGCAGCTGCCGCTAGCCGAGCGGGCCGCGTGGTTGTATCAGAAGGCGGGGGCGGACCTGTTCGACGGCCCGTCCGGCCCGCTGCTCATCCAGAGCGCGCAGGCGCGTGCACGGTACTGGGACTCACCCGACGCGCTCGAGCGGGCCATCGAAGACGGCCTGGCCGCTGACGCGGTGCTGTTCGAGGGCGGCGCGTTCGCCGACTTCCTTGCCGTGCGTGGCTCGCTGCTGCCACCCGACGAGCAGTTGCTGGCCGAGCAGTGGCTGCTCGTGCAGCGTTCAGTGCACGAGGTGCTCGCCGTCCGGCGCGGCGAGCAGATGACACTGCGCGACGTGCGCACCGGCGATGTCCAAGAGGTGCGCGAGCGAGCCGGCAGCCGGCAGGTGAAGGTGGGCGAGCTGTACTGCGCCCGGGTCGTCCCGTCGGGCGACACGATGCAGATCTTCGGCGGGATCGAACCGGTATCCATCGGTGAGCGCGATGAGCTCATATCGCTGCTCGACGACGATCCCGACCCCGTCGAGCTCGTCGCGTTCCTGTCCCGCCGATTCGCCCCGCCGGTGCTGCAGAACACCGAGGGCGAGTCGTTGGTGCTCTGCGATGCGACGCTGCGGATCGCAGACCCGGCCCGGCTGGCCCAGGCGCTGGATGACGAATATGACCGCCACGACGACGAGCCGGACGGCGCCCTGGCTTGGTTCGAGCACGTGATCACCCACGGCATAGAGCGGATCCGCGCGAACGTCGAGCTGCGCGGTGACGAGCTGCACGTCCACGCCAACAGCGAGGCCCGCCTCGAGCGTGTCCTGGCCACGATCGGCAAGCTTGACCCGTCAGCGATGGTGCTCCACGAGACCCGCGACCCTGCCGGCGACCTCCGAGCCGTCCAGCAGCTCGCCGCGCGCAGCGCGGCACCGTCGGCCGCCACCGTCCTCGACCCGGCCGCAGATCCGGCGATCGCCGCGGCGCTCGAGGAGATGGCCGGCAAGTACGAGGCAGCCTGGCTCGACGAGCCGATTCCCGCGCTGTCCGGTCACACACCCCGCGACTGCGCGGACGACCCCACCCGCCGCCCCGACCTGATCCGACTGCTCGACTCGTTCCCGGAGGACACCGGCCGACCCGGCACCATGAGCCCGGCGCGCCTACGCGCCGCCCTGGGCCTGAGCTGACCCGTCCGGCGCCGACCGCCTCGCCCCGGACGGGACGATCCGTACCCGCCGGTTGTGACCGTAGGCGGATGGCTGACCGAACATCAACGCGCGCCGCGGCTATAACCGGACGTTGGCCAGCAACTCGTAGTTGGCCTTTGAGCATGTTCATGCCCGCCCTGCATGCTTTGGTCCGGTGCTGGGATCAGAAACAGCCAGGAACCCACCCTCCGCACCGGTCTGCGATCGTGGTGACCGGCGGCCGTGGCGGTCGGTTTACTGGCCCGCAACACTTTCGACCGGCGGATCTGGGAGTCCCGCGGTGTCGAGGGCGACGAGCCGTCCCGCACGCTTAGAGCGGTACAGGGCCGCGTCGGCACGGCGGAACAGGTCGCTGACCGAGGAGTCTCCGTGGGTGCCATCCGCAGTCGCCATTCCGCAGGAGGCACCGGTGCCCACCTCCAGATCAGCGACGGCGGAGCATGCGGCCTGCGCCGCAGATGCCACCGACTCGGGGCTGTGGCCTGGTACGAGAACGATGAACTCGTCACCGCCTACGCGCGCGGCGAGCGAGCCAGGCAAGCCGTTGAAGTGGGCCCGGACCAACGAGGCTGCACTGATGATGAGGTGATCGCCCAGAGCGTGACCGAGCCGGTCGTTCACTTGTTTGAGGTCGTTGAGATCGAAGGCCACCACCGTCATGCACGTCATGGCCCGGGTACCGATCTTGGCGAAAGCCGCGGCTGCCGCCTCGTCCAGCGCCCGGCGGTTAGCGAGCCCAGTCATCGGGTCCTGATAGGCCAGGCGTTCTAGAGACTGAATCTGCTGCACCCTTGCCAGCGCGCTCTCCACGATCGCCAGATACACCTGCAGATAGGAGCGGTCGTCGGTTCCGTTCGCCGCCTCGACGCGCTCGTAGGTGACGTACAGTTCGCCCCACAGCGCGTTGTTCACAACCAATGCCGCCGTCGACGATGCCTGCTTGCCGAGCTCGGCGAGCAGGGCCAGCGCGAAGGCTTCGCCCTGCGCGTCGTCGCAGGTCACCGTCCACATCTGCCGCCACGTCTGCGGTTCGGACATGATTCTTCGCCACTTGCCGTAGTCCTGCATGCTGTACGTCTCATCGTTGGGCCAGCGCTGCTCAGTCGGGCCCAGGTCGCCGACATTGATCAGAGTCCGCAAAGTAGTGGTGCCCGGCTCGAGGCGCGAGAGCGAGACCGATGCGCAACGCAGGCCAACTCGCACGTGTTCGCCGGCAATCTCCAGGAGCTCTTTCAGGGTCCTGACGTCGGCGAGCAGTCGGACGAGATCGGCGAGGTTCCCGAGCAGGCGGGTGAGCTCGATGTCGTCGGCTGGCATCGAGCGATCGTGCCTGTTATCACTCACCGGCTCCTCCGATTGGGCGCATCCGTCGGCTGTCACATTCAGGCGAGCGGGGCTGCTCTCGGGACGGTGTGGTCGTGTGCATCACAGCATCAGTGCGATCACGATGTCACCTCAGGCTGGGTCCTGTACCCATTTCCGCCGGTTCTGCTCCCGACACGTCAGGCGGACCGTTTTGTCGGGGAGTAGGTGGAGGGTGCCCCGGACCAAGAGCTCTGCGAGTCAGGGTGACCGGCCGCCTATCCGATGGCAGTTGGGGCACCAGCCGCCGCCCCACAACCCCGGTCCCGCCTGCCACGAACACTCGCATGACCATCAACCTTCCTGACTCCAGAGTCTGTCTCCTAAACCAGCTCTTGGTACTTGAGCGGCTAAACCTGAAATGAGACAGCCCGGCCGTCTGTGACATCGGAGGAAGACAGCTGGGAAAAGGGCGAAACGCCGCATGGCATCTGCCGTGGTTCGGCGTCGACTGCACAGTCCAGGGACAGGGCCTCGGATTGTCCCTGGCCATGATGCCCTGCCTAGAAATCGTGAACCGGGAGCACCTGACCGCGTACCTTGACTCCGCCAACCCAAGGAACGTCTCCTTCTACAAACGTCATGGGTTTGAAGTGACGGGGCAACGGCAGGCTGGTGACTGTCCCCCGATCATCTCCATGCTCAGGGAGGCTCGTTAGCCGAGCTTCTTGCGTGCCTGAGAATCACGCTAGTCGATGGCATCGCGCTTCACCGCACGTTGAACGCGATGCACAACCCTCAGAAGGGCACCTTCGATAAGTGTGCTCCTCCTCCCGCCGGCAGCGAACTAATGAAACTTGCCGCGCGAGATCCAGGCGTCCGTTCGAGGAACG
>PKWT01000072.1 GCA_003132125.1 Micrococcales bacterium
ACCACAAGCCGGGCAAGGTGCAGCAGACCAAGGCGATCGCCGACACCGACACCGACGACGAACCCGCCGACTGGTCTGTTCAACCAGACCCGGTCGCAGACCAGCACGCCTAAGCTGAGCCGCCGGACCAGGACATCCGCTCACTATTGCCGCATCAGGTGTTGCTGAAGAAGGGCAGCACCGCCGAGCCGAAGCTAGCGTTGGCGTCGTCGCGTCCGCGGCTCGCTGGTATGTCGGCCCACTGATGTCCTGCTCCCTTGGCCGGCGGCCACGTCGTGTCTACCCCGCCAGGTGGAGCAGGTGAGGTCACTCGGCCCGGCCGGTTCACCTGGGCCACGGGCGACCTGGCGTTGCTGGCTGCGGCGGCGTTGCCGTGACTTGGCACGCAGCAGACCCTCCACGAGTCCGCTGCGTGGCCTGGGCTGTACCGGCATAGTGTCGGGTATGGCCCTGCATCGCGGTTCCAGCCAGAACGAGTCCACCACTGGAAGTTCCAACCCACTGATCACCGAGGCCAACCCCGCACTCGGGCAACGGCTGACGTCGCCGAAGAGTCGCCTGGCGCAGGATCCGGTTCCGGCCGATGTCGCCTACCAGCTGATCCACGACGAGCTGCTGCTCGATGGCAGTGCCCGGCTGAACCTCGCCACCTTCGTCACGACGGGGATGGAACCCCAGGCCCGCCAGCTCATGGCCGACTGCGTCGACAAGAACATGATCGACAAGGACGAGTACCCCCAGACCGCCGAACTCGAGCGGCGGTGCGTGGCGATGCTGGCCGACCTGTGGCACGCCCCATCCCCCGATCGGGCCACCGGCTGCTCGACCACCGGCTCCAGTGAGGCGTGCATGCTGGCCGGAATCGCCCTTCACCGACGCTGGGCCGCCCGCGTCAATGACCGCACCCGCCGACCCAACCTGGTCATGGGCGCCAATGTCCAGGTCTGTTGGGAGAAGTTTTGTCGCTACTGGGACGTTGAACCGCGGATCGTGCCGATGAGCGGTGAGCGTTTTCATCTTGACGCGGAACAGGCCGTGGCCCGCTGTGATGAGGACACCATCGGGGTTGTGACTATCTTGGGTTCGACGTTCGACGGCAGCTACGAGCCGATCGCCGACATATCCGCCGCGCTCGATGAACTGGCCAGCCACGGGGGGCCGGACGTGCCGATTCACGTCGACGGTGCCTCAGGAGCGATGATCGCCCCGTTCCTGGACCAGGACCTGCTCTGGGACTTCCGGCTTCCTCGGGTTGCATCCATCAACACCTCGGGTCACAAGTACGGGCTGGTCTATCCCGGTGTCGGTTGGGTTCTGTGGCGCGACGCCGACGCGCTGCCCGAGGAGCTGATATTCAACGTGAACTACCTCGGCGGCAACATGCCCACCTTCGCATTGAACTTCTCCCGCCCCGGCGCGCAGGTCGTCGCGCAGTACTACATCTTCTTTCGCCTCGGGCGTAACGGCTTCCGCGCCGTGCAACAAGCCGCGAGAGATGTCGCCATGTTTCTTTCCGGGCACATTGGGGCCATGCCAGAATTTCGTCTGCTCTCCCGCGGCGATGAACTGCCCGTCTTCGCGTTTACGACCACCGAACGCGTCACCGGCTGGGATGTCTTCGCCTTGTCACGAGCCCTTCGCGAACGCGGTTGGCAGGTCCCTGCTTACACGTTCCCCGCGGACCGCCAAGACCTTTCCGTGCTGCGGATCGTGTGCCGCAACGGCTTCAGCCACGACCTCGCCGGCCTTCTGCTGGCCGACCTGCACGCCGTCGTCGACCAACTCAACACCGACAGCCGCCGGGGCACTGCCACCGGTCCATCCGGCTTCCGCCACTGACCCTGAAAACCACGAACGCAGCCAGCTATTGGGCGAATTCGACCCGCGGTGTTTCCTCCGCGGCCACCGACCCCTGGACGGCGTGTGACTGGTCCGGGCACTCGCATCGGCCGACGTCGACCAAGTCCGACTCGCGCCGGGTGCGAGGACATGAGGCCATCGCCAACCTGTTGCTCAACCGGATGCACGGGGTGTTGATCGCGCCCACGAAACTCGTCGCGACCAACACCATCAACCCGACGATCCCGAGCCAAGACAGCGCCGAATTGTTGAATCCGAACATTGCAAGCGCGAGCCCTAACACCAACAAACCGACGATACGACCCATGAAAGTTGCACTTTCCTCGCGCTGCGGACCCTTCGAATCGACGGGGCCTGGTGACTCGATGTACCCACCGCCACGCGTTCTCACACATATCTCCGGCTCAGCCGCGTGGTCCTTCGGTGACCGCCGGCTCGCGTGCGATCCTCATGTCAGCTCAGGAGCTCTCAACGATGTACTCCCGCGGGCCAGTTTCATCCGGGAAGACCTGACCGGCCTTGGCCGGGACACGCTCCAGGGTTGGCGGACGGAGGCTGGGATGACCGTACGGTGAGGAGATGCGCGCCTTTGACCGTGTGGTCCTGATCTTCAACCCCGCCAGCACCGGGAACGCCTCGGCGCTGGCGGTGGAACTGCGCGACGAGCTTCAGCGGCGGCAACCCGACCTTCCGGTGACGCTGCAGAAGACCGAGCACGCCGGGCACGCACGTGATCTGGCCCGGGATGCGGCGCACACTGGACGCCCGCTGCTGGTCTCGGTCAGTGGCGACGGCGGCTACAACGAGGTCGTCAACGGCGCGATGCAGGCCGGCAATGACGCGGTGGTCTGCGCCGTGCTGCCAGCGGGGGACGCCAACGACCACCGGCGCGCCACTCGCGAACAGCCGCTGGTCGACGCCATCGTCACCGGTTCCGTCACCCGGATCGACCTGCTGCGGCTCACCGTTGGGGGATCCGCACCCACGACCAGGTATGCCCACTCCTACATCGGACTGGGCCTGACGCCAGTCGTGGCGGTCGATTTGGAGAAGGGCGGCAAGGAGTCGCTGAAGGAGGCGCTGGCGGTCATGCGTGCCTTTTCACGCTTCCGCCCATTCGAGATCCAGCTGGAGAACGGATCGCGTCAGCGTTTCGACAGCATCGTTTTCGCGAACATCTCCCAGATGGCCAAGGTCGCCACCCTCAGCGAGGACGACGGCCGCCCCGACGACGGCCGGTTCGAGGTCATCACCGTGAAGCACACAGCCAAGTGGCGCCTCTTGGGCATCGCGCTGAAGGCCGCCCTGCGCGGCCTCGGACCACAGCCCAGCGTTCGCGAGTACAGCTTCACCAACCTCGAGCCGATGCCCATCCAGGTCGACGGTGAGGTGATGGACCTGGGCGCCGGCGCGGCAGTACGGATACACATTGCCCACCAAGCTATGCAGACCCTGCTCTGACCCAGTTCCCTCCAAGGCGGGTGACCAAACCAGGGTGGTCACCCTCGTTGAATCACCCCGTGGTTTCAGCAGAGTCCATGCCGTGCGGAGAGGGGGTCATGACTGGACAAAGCATCCGCCCAGTTTCAGACGCGTGCATGCCTCGAGCGCGCGAAGCTGTACACGCCGTAGGCCGCGATGCCCAAAGCGACCGCGGTAAGGAGCCATGGCCCGACGACCTGCTGACGCAGGGAGCGCAGCGCCCCGTCGAGGCCGGTGGCTTTGCTCGCTGAGTTCTGCACCGCCGCACTGACGAACAGGAC
>PKWT01000151.1 GCA_003132125.1 Micrococcales bacterium
CGCCGCTCAGCAGCAGCCAACGCATGGACCAGGCCCGCCAGCTGCTCGACCTGATTCGGTCAGAGGGGCTGCAACCGGTCCTGGTCCTGGACGACACCGACAAGTGGCTCAACACGACCTGGCAGCCGGATGCCGCGATGGTGCGGGCTGCGTTCTTCGGACGGGTGGTCCGCGTCCTGGCCGAAGAGCTGGCGACGGCGGCGGTGCTGGCCGTGCACCCGGCATACCTCGAGGACGACGAATACCGTTCTGCCGCAGTGTTTCTCGACACCACCATCCACGTGCCCAAGATTCCCAGAGCCGCCGCGGTCGGGCAGATCCTCGGCCGACGAGCCGGGCTGGCCCTTGATCTCACGGACGAGCAGGCGGCGCTGGGCCAAGCGATCGACCCCACCGCGCTGGCCGAGCTCTTCGAGCACTACTCGAGGCACAAGCCGGATATGCGCAAGCACGTCCTGCTGACCGCGCACGCTGCACTGGCAATCGCCTGCGACGACGACGCGGACCAGATCCACGCCCGTCACATCACCGTCGCGATCACCGAAGCCAACGAAGGCTGAGGCGCAGCGAATGAGCACCTTGGACACCCAGCTCCGACTCCGGCTCGGTGCCAGCGGTCCGGCGTCGCCCAGGCTTCGGGCTGTCTGGGCAGCGCTGCTGGCAATGGTCACGGTGGCCTCCTTTGCCGTGCTCCTCGCCACGCCGTTCAGCGCCGAGGAGGGGGAGTTCATCCACGCCCTGCGCAGCGGCGAGATCACGACGGTCGCGGTCGGCCACTCGGCGGACTTCTACTCCGAATCCGGCATCAACACCACTGGCATCAAGACCGTCGGGTTCAACGACCCGAACGACATCGCGGTCGCCTGGGTGAACCGCTTCGGCTTCCGCCGCGAGGCTGTCCTCCAGCAGCTGGGGGGACTTGCCCAGGGCGCCGAGAGCACGCCGCAGACCCCCCCGCTGGATCCCGCGGGCTCGATCGCTCGGACGGCACGCAGTCTCGGAGCGGTTGCGCCCACCGTGGTCCAACCCGGTCAGCTCCGGTTCGACCGGCTCAAGTGGCTGACTGCGTTGGTTGTGGTCCTCATGATCGGGATCACGCTCTATGGCCCCCAGCCTCGCCGGATGACCAAATGGGGTGCGTTCTGGGCCTATCTGATGCCGTTCAACATTGGCATCTTCTACGCGCTGCTTCGGGACTCGCCGTGGAACCAGAAGATGGCCAGGTTCCAGGAACCGGAGGTGGGGGACCGCGTCGTCGTGGACCCGATCACCAACGAGGTGATCCCTCGCCATGGCGGGTGGGCCATGTTCTTCTGGTCCGCCATCGTCGCCAGCCTCGCGATCTCTCTGGTGCTGCTCGGCGTCGCATGGACCTTCCCGACCTACCTGGATCCGGTCGGGTGGAGTGCAGTGGACGTGGCCGGCAACCCGATGACTCCCTAGCCGGACCCCTGTGTGGGCAGAGGTACCCACCACCCCGCTGGCCACCAGCGGCCAGCTACGCGGTCGGGAAGCTGGCCATGTTGTCGGTTCTGAGGGCAATGGACAGCAGCGCCATCCGGGCGACGTTCACGACGTCGATCTGCGTGCCCGTCGCGCTCTTTCCGAGCCCGGTGATCGGTGCCGTGATCGACACGATGTCCTTGCTGCCCAAGCCTTTCAGGGCCGAGGCCAGTGAGCGCATCTCCTCGGCAGTGAACGCGTTGTCCACGGTGAGGTTGGCGGTGGCCGCGTCCCTGAACTCGGCGAACGCGAACCTGTTGCTCAGCGCGTCCCTGCCCAACGCCTTGACCATGAGCGCCTTGATGAAGTTCAGCTGCCGACGCCCTCGGGTGATGTCGGTCTCGCCGGGCTGTTTTCGTTCGCGGATGAACCCCAGCGCGGCCGCCCCGTCGAGGTGGTTGACACCCTTGCTCAAGGTGGTGAGGCCGGGCCCCGAGCTGGCCTTCGCGACGCTGATGTCGATCCCGCCGAGCCCATCGGTCATGCCTTGCAGACCAGCGAAGTTGATGACGCCGGCATGGTCGATGGGGACGTCAACCAGCTGCTGCAACGTGCGCACGAGCAGCTGCGGCCCGCCATACCGGTAGGCGGAGTTGATCGTGTCCTTGCCATAGCCCGGCACGTCGACGTACATGTCGCGCGGGAAGTTCACGAGATAGACCTGCTTGCGGTCGCTGCTGATATGCGCCAGGACGATGATGTCCGAACGCCCCTGGGCCACGGTGCCGCTGCTGTCCGACCCGACCAGCAGGAAGTTCTCGGCGTTCCCTGCCGTGGGGTCCCTGGCCGGGACCGTCTCGCCGGACCTGAGGGCGATGCCAGGGGCGGGCAGCAGAGCCGCGTGCTTGATGTTGATCCTCGGCGTGTGGTTCAAGAAGGCCTGGTATGCCGCGCCCGTCCCCACCGTGGCCAGGACCACGAGCGAGAGCAGGCTGAGGAAGACTCGACGAATACGGACCTTCCTTGGGGCGCGCGCGAACGCCGTCACGGTGATGGTCCGCTCGTCGAGCATGATTCAACGTTAGGTTCTGGTCGGACCCGGGGGGACCCACGATTGTTGTCTTGGGGACACCCACAAATGGATGAGAGGCTTGCCGTATGAGCGACCTAGGCGAGTCCCTGAGGGCGAGGGGTATGCGGCTGACCCCTCAGCGGTCGCGGATCATCGATGCCGTTCGGGCGCTCGGGCATGCCACCCCCGACCTTCTGGCCGCGGCCGTTGGCCAGGACGGCGGGCCGACGTTGTCCCTGTCCACGATCTACCGTAACCTCGAGGCGCTCGAGGAGGTCGGCGTCGTCTCCCATACCCACCTCGACCACCGTTCGCCGACCTATCACCTGGCCGACCACGCCGAGCATCTGCATCTCGTCTGCTTGTCGTGCGGGGTGGTGATCGAGAGCCCCGTCGGCACAGCCGATCCGTTCGTCGGGAATCTTTTGACCCGCCACGGCTTTGTGGCGGATGTGAAACATATGGCGATCCACGGATGGTGCAAGGCGTGCTCAGCTCAAGAAGCGCAGGCTGCGCAGGCAGTTCTGCAAGAACAGGCGACTCAGGCAGTTGAGGAAGTTCAGTGAGTGCGCCAACCGTCGCGGCGCCGAGTCCGTTGCCGCCGAGTCCGATGTTGAGCCGGCCCCGCGCCGTCGCGGGTGAGGGCGTTGATGCCGAGGTCGCCGCGCACTATGGCGATCCCCTGCGCGAGCAGCGGCTCCTGGTCGAGGGCATGGCCGCGGTCGACCTGTCCCACCGCGGCGTCCTGACGATCGCCGGGCCGGACCGGCTGACCTGGTTGCACTCGATCACCACCCAGATGCTGACCGGGCTGGCTCCGCGCACCTCCGCCGAGACGCTGGTCCTCAGCCCCAAGGGGCACATCGAGCACGACCTGCACCTCGTCGATGACGGCGAGACCACCTGGGTCACCGTCGAGCCCGGCACCGCGGTCGCGCTGAAGACCTGGCTGGACTCGATGCGGTTCATGCTGCGCGTCGAGGTCAGCGATGTCACCGCCGGTTACGCCGTGATCGGTGAGCCGGTGCGCGCCGAGACGACGGCGTCGGAGCCGCTGGCCTGGAGCGACCCGTGGCCGTTCCTGGTGGGTGACACTGCGGCGTACGGCGCGGTGGATGACCCAGCCCAGCACCCGGGGAACGAGCGTCCCTGGCGCGAGCTGATCGTCCCGCGTGACCAGCTGGAGGCAACGATCGGGGACCGGCCGATGGCGGGGATGTGGGCCGCCGAGGCCTTGCGCGTCGCGGCCTGGCGTCCGCGTCTGGGATTCGAGACCGACAACCGCACGATCGTCCACGAGCTCGACTGGCTGCGCACCGCCGTACACCTGCACAAGGGCTGCTATCGCGGCCAGGAGACAGTGGCTCGCGTCCACAATCTGGGGCGGCCGCCGCGTCGGCTGGTGTTCCTGCACCTCGACGGTTCCGGCCACACTCTCCCCGCGCAGGGGGCTGACGTCGAGGTCGACGGTCGGGTCGTCGGCCGGGTGACGTCAGTGGCGCGTCACCACGAGCTTGGCCCGATCGCGCTGGCCGTCATCAAGCGCAATACCGCCCTCGATGCCGAGTGCCTGGTCGACGGTCGCAGCGCCAGCCAAGAGGAGATCGTCCCCCGCTGAAGACACCGCAGTCTGGGTCAGCTCGGCACCTCGACAGAGTCGACAGAGTCGACAGACCAGACCGCTGGCAGGATGTCGGCCATGAACACGCTGATCACCGTCGCGCCCACCGGAGCCGAGACTGCCAAGGCCGACTGCCCCCAGCTGCCCACGACGCTGGAGGAGCTGGTCGAGACCGCCGTCAGGTGTGAGGCTTCCGGCGCCTCGCTGATCCACATCCACCTGCGCGACGCCGACCACCAGCCCACCCTGGATCCCTTCTACTTGCGCGACGCGGTCCAGGCTCTGCGCGAGCAGACGTCGCTGGTCCTCCAGCTCTCCACCGGCGGCAGCGTCCATGACCCGCTCGAAAAACGACTGACCGTCCTGGACGCGGAGCCGGACTCGTGCAGCCTGACCTGTGGCACCACCAACTTCGGCGATGACGTCTTCCTCAACCCCTATCCGTTCATGGCCCAGCTCTACCAGCTGGCGCAGGAGCGCGAGGTCGTCCCCGAGTTCGAGCTGTTCGACCTTGGGCATGTGGCGGCGCTGCGTCATCTGATCGACGACTTCGGCCTGCCCTTTGGCGGCAAGGTCCACGTCGACTTCGTCACCGGCGTCCCGGGCGCTATGCCGGGCACGCCCGCCGCCCTTATGGCCGGCATCCAGGCTCTGCCGCCCGAGGTGACCTCCTGGTCGGCGACCGGCATCGGTCGCACCCACCTCTCGATCGCCGCGGTGGCGCTCGCGTCCGGCGGGCACCTGCGGGTCGGCATGGAGGACAACCTGAACTTCGCCAAGGGGCAGCCGGTGCAGCACAACGTCGAGCTCGTCACGCGGGCTGCGGAGCTGGCCCGGTTGATGCAGCGCCCGCCGATGACGACCGATGAGGCGCGCGAGCTGCTGTCCGTCAAGGACCGTCGCCCCGCCTGACCCCTGNNCCATGCTTGCTGGGCTTGCAAAGTGCTAACTGGAGCAAGCATAATTGAGGTATGACCAAGTTCCCCCCGATCTCCGTCCACAACCTGGGCGACTACCTACGAGAGCAGCGCCACTCGGCCGAGCTCTCGTTGCGGCAGCTGTCCGAGGTGGCGGGCATCAGCAATCCCTACCTCTCCCAGATCGAGCGCGGCCTGAAGAAGCCCAGCGCCGAGATCCTGCAGGCCCTCGCCAAGGCCCTGCGCATCTCCGCGGAGTCCCTCTACGTCCGCGCCGGCTTCCTCGAGGAGCGCGCCGATCACGCTGAGGCCGCCCGCGTTGATGTTCAGGCCGCCGTGCTTGCCGACCCCGCGTTGAGCAACCGACAGCGCGCGGTCCTGCTGGACGTCTACGAGTCCTTCGTGGGCGAGCCGGCACAGCGCACGGCTTCCCGAGCCCGCAGGTCCACAAATGCCGCAGAGGCCACCCGGCCCACCGGGCCCACCCGGCCCACCAAACCCCGTCCGGCCAAGACACCGGCACATCACTCACCCGACCCCGCACTGAATACCACCAAGGAGAACTAGCCATGACTCTCGTCAAGGACATCCGAAAGACCGTTACCGACACCACGCCCGTCTTCGCCGCCGTCGGCGTGACCGACCTGGCCGTCGAGAAGGTGCGCGCCGCCCGCGATCGCGCCCTCGCCGCACGCGCAGACCTCGACGTCAGCGCGCTTCAGGACAAGGCCGCCAAGCTGCAGGGCAAGGCCATGGACAAGGCAACTCTGTTGCAGGACAAGGCAATCAAGCGCGCGGAGAAGCTTGCCGAGCGAGTCGAGCACGTGCCTGCACTGGCCCTGAACCAGACGCTCGAGGTCGCCGGCAGGGCACAGGAGACCTACGCCGAGCTCGCCGTTCGTGGCCACAAGCTGGTCAAGCGCATCCGCAACCAGAAGTCCACCAAGGACCTTTTGGCCCAGGCCGGCAGCACCGCCTCCCTCGGCAAGGGTGCCGTCACCACCGTTCGCAAGGCCGCGGTTGACGCCGAGCGCGTCGCCAAGGCCACGCTGGTCACCGGTCGCCACGAGGCTGAGGTCGTCATCGAGGCCGTCGTCGGTTCGGTCACCCGCGAGGCCAAGGTCACCACCGGCACCGTGCGCAAGTCCGTCAAGGCCACGCGCATCCCGGTCAAGCGGGCCGCCACGACCGCCAAGAAGAGCACCACCTCGGCGCGGCGCGCGACCAAGTCCGCCGTGACGAGCGCCACCAAGACCGCGGCCGCAGCTGCCGCGGCCGCCAAGGTCGCCACCCCCAAGGTCGGCGACTGATCCAAACCCACCCNNCCCGCGGTTTCGGCCTGGGAACCGGCCTGAACTGAGTAAACCGGGCTGAGCTGAGCAAGGAAGCGCGGCCGGTGTCGATCCCTCGACACCGGCCGCGCTGTCGTCGGAGCGTAGGCTCCCAGCCGTGAATATGCAGCGAGTTCTCCCGTGACCGAGCAGCGCGTTCCCCTGTATGACGCCCCCGTCGTCGCCCACGTCATCCGCTCCGGCTTCGTCGAGTCCGTGCATCACGGCAGCGTCGTGGCACTGGACGCGGATGGCTCGACGTTGCTGGCGATCGGTGACGTCGCCGGACCGATCTTCCCGCGTTCGTCGAGCAAGCCCATCCAGGCGTTGGCCATGCTTCGTGCCGGCCTCGACCTGGACGGTGAGCTGCTCGCCATGGCGGCCGCGAGCCACTCGGGGGAGCAGTTCCACCTCAACAACGTCCTGCGGATTCTCGAAGGCGCCGGGCTCACCGAGCAGGACCTGCAGAACACTCCCGACCTGCCGTACGACGAGACGGAACGCGCCGCCTGGATAGCTGCCGGGCGCAAGGCGACCTCGCTGGCGCAGAACTGTTCCGGCAAGCACGCGGCCATGCTCGCGACCTGTGTCGCCGCAGGCTGGGACACCAAGACCTATCGCGACCCGCAGCACCCGCTTCAGCGGCTGATGGAGCAGACCCTGGCCGACGTCAGCGGCGAAAGCGTTGCGGCCACAGGGATTGACGGCTGCGGCGCGCCGGTCATGGCCGTGTCCCTGACCGGACTGGCACGAGCGTTCTCCCGTATTGCCGCCGCCCCCAAAGGAACAAACGAAGCCAAGGTCGCCGATGCCATGCGAGCGTTCCCCCAATGCGTCGGCGGGACCCGGCGGGACGTCACAGCATTGATGCGCGGCGTCCCGGGCCTGATCGCCAAGGACGGCGCCGAGAGCGTCTATGCCGTGGGGCTGGACGACGGGCGAGCCATCGCGCTCAAGATCGCTGACGGTGGTCAGCGCGCGCGCCCCATCGTGATGGTGGCAGCGTTGCGGCGCTTGGGCATCGACTCCGACGTCTTCGACAAGATGGCCCACGCCCCGGTGCTGGGCCATGGCCACCTGGTCGGTTCGATCGACGCCGTCGGCATCTGAGCGCGCTCTGCAGACCGACATCTGAACGTAGGCCGGCCACTAGGCTGGACACATGTCCAACATCTTCGGCAGCATCCAGGAGCTCATCGGGCTCGTCTTCGGGCTCGCCGCTCTCGTGCTGGCGGTGTTCGGCTTCGTCGACGCCCTGCGGCACCGTCCCGACGCGTTCACCGCTGCCGGCAAGTTGTCCAAGAACATCTGGCTGGGGATCTTGGGTGGAGCTGTCGCGCTGAGCTTCTACACCGTTCTATCCCCGTTCTCAATGATCTGGATCCTGGCCGTGGTCGGCGCCGGTGTCTATTTGGCTGATGTGCGCCCCGCGCTGCGCCGGGTCATGGGGCACGGCCGCTGACGGCAGTTGGCCCTGTCTGGAGCGTCGTCCCCGTCAGGGTCCTCGCCCAGCCAATCGAAGGTCTGCACTGCTGACCGAGTGACGATGTTGTCGCGCAGAACGGGAAAGTCAGGACCCGCAGCAGTCAGGTCCGCCAAGTGACGTCGTGCGCCGTGGCGGTGGCGGTGAGGTCGCGTTGGTGAACCCAGGCGTGGTGGTAGCCGCAGAGCAGCGCAAGGTTCAGCAAGCAGGTCGTCCCGCCGTCAATCCAGTGTCTGACGTGATGCGCGTCGGCCCATTGAGGTGGTCGTCCGCACCCGGGGTATGAGCAGCCTTTGTCTCTGGCCCATAAGGCGGCCAGCAGTGCCGGGGTGACCAGTCGTTTGGTTCGTCCCACGTCCAGGGGTTGGCTTTCCGAGCCCAGGACCATGGGGATGATCGAGGCGTCGCAGGCGAGCTTGCGGACGGCCTGGGGTGAGAGGACCTGACCGGCCAGGGTGGTCCCGGAACCTCTGACGGCGCCGGCGAGCCGGTCGTAGCCGATGGTGACCACGATCTGGGCCTTGGTGGTGGTCGGCGCGTTGCTTCCGGCTGCGGTGGCCCGCCGACAGAGTTCGACCAGGGCGTCGGCTCGGCG
>PKWT01000200.1 GCA_003132125.1 Micrococcales bacterium
CGTTGAACATGACACTGTCCATGAGTGCGGTGGCCACGTCGAGGTGCAACGGCTCGGCAGGCGCGCCCGGCTCCTTGCAGCGGTCGAGTACAGCGATGTGCTTGGTGCTTGCCGGAAGCGCCGCCAAGAAGGCCTCGACAGGGAACGGCCGGTACAGCCGCACGGTGATGTAACCGACCTTCTCGCCGCTGGCGACGAGGGCATCAACCGTCTCGCCCACCGCGCCGGCGCCTGAGCCCATGATGACGATGACCCGCTCCGCGTCGGGAGCACCGTGATAGTCAACAAGGTTGTACTGACGTCCCGTGTGCCCCGCGAACTCGTTCATCGACTGCTGAACGATCTCGGGAACCGCGTCGTGGAACGAGTTGCTGGCCTCTCGGCCCTGGAAGAAGACATCGGGGTTCTGCGCGGTACCGCGCATGGTCGGGGCGTCGGGAGTGAGCCCCCGCAGCCGATACTCCAGCACCAGGTCGTCCGGCATCATGGCGCGCATCACATCGTCGCTGACGACCCGGATCTTGTTGATCTCGTGCGAGGTCCGGAACCCATCAAAGAAGTGCATGAACGGCACCCGTGACTTCAGCGTGGCGGCGTGGGAGATCAGGGCGAAGTCCTGCGCCTCCTGCACGGACGACGAAGAGCATCGCCCAACCGGTCATCCGGGCGCTCATCACGTCGGAGTGGTCACCGAAGATCGACAGTCCATGCGTGGCCAGGGTGCGGGCGGCAACGTGGATCACGCACGGCGTGAGCTCGCCGGCGATCTTGTACATGTTGGGAAGCATCAGGAGCAGGCCCTGGGATGAGGTGAAAGAGGTAGCGAGGGCGCCCTTGACGACCGCGCCGTGCAGCGCACCGGCTGCGCCGGCCTCGGACTGCATCTCGATGACATCAGGGACCGAACCCCAGAGGTTTCGCCGTCCCTGCGCGCTCCACGCGTCGGCGTGCTCGCCCATCGTCGAGGCGGGGGTGATCGGATAGATCGCGATGACCTCGCTGCACGCGTGAGCGACTCGGCCGGCAGCCTCGTTGCCGTCCACACACGCCCAGACTTCGCCGCCCCCTTCGCCTGCCACGCGCTCTACTACTACATCGCTTTTCACTTCGGTTGCCATTTCAGCCTTCCGTACTTCGCCTGCCACGTCCGCGTGCGGGATCCGCACGGCTTCACTCGCTCGTCATGCCTACTGGGCGCGCTTCGACCGCCCGATACGTGCTGATCACCGACGGTTGCCCGATGCGTGCTGATCACGCCACGGCTGCCCGATACGTGCTGGTCACGCTACGGCTGCCCGCGTCTGTCGCGAAGGGAAGAAGGTCCCGCGCCCGTTCCGGGTCACTCTACCGACTCGGTGCAGCGCCTTGGTGACCACCCACCTGTGCCTGTCCAGCCGCACGACGCAACCGCACAGCGTCCTCCTGCTCGGCCTGCACAAGGGACTGCTCGAGCACGGCGAGTGCCTCGCGGAGCTGAGGCAGCCACCGTCTGTCCAGAGCACGGACCCGGCGGCGGGTGACCGCAATCTCGGCTTCGATCCGGCGTAGCGCCTCACTCGCGGCGGCGGCACGAACGCCAGCCACGAGTGCCTTCTTGTATGCGACGGTGGCAGGAACGATCGCAGCGTTGCCCGACACCCCAGGTACCTCTGCTGGAAGGCTCGCGAGCCCGGCGGCGGCCGGGTACCGCACCCCCAGGGCCGTCGTCCACGTCACCTCGACATCGGCGGGCTCCGGCGCGGCGGCATACCGGATGGCGTCCTGCCCACCAAGGAGCGTCGCACGCAGCATCCAGACTTTGGCGTCTTCGCACGCGGCCAGCCAGTCCTTGTGACAACCGTCAGCCAGGATGCGGAGTCGTTGTTGTTCTGGAACGAGGATGCGCAGCTTGCGGTCGAGCTGGTCACGGCCTCGCTCGGCAGCGCCAAGCCGGCGACGCAGCCACATTCGCCCGGCTCGCCCTGAGGGGATCCTCGCCAGAAGCGCCATGGCTCATCGATCGGCTCTTGGGTGGGCGTCGATGAACCGCTGCGACAACATGGTCAGCTCACGCTCCGGCAGGACGTTCGCGACATCCCAACACCGCGCGAGGGTCTCGTCCAGATCGCGTCGCTCGTCACGCTCCTGGTTCACGAGTCGCTGTTCGAACTCGGTGGCGAACTGCAGGTAGAGCTGGTCAGTGTCGTTCAGCGCAGCCGCACCGACTATCTCGGCAAGCTCGCGGACCTGTTGCGCTCGAGCCAGCGCCGAGAGGAGCTGAGCGGCAAGCTCGGGGTGGTCCTCGCGGGTGAGCCCTGGTCCGGTGCCGTGGCGCATCAGTCTGGACAACGAAGCCAGCGGGTCAACGGGTGGGTAGATGCCGCGCGCATGAACGTCCGCTGCGAGAACGATCTGGCCTTCAGTGATGTATCCCCGTCAGGAACGGGATGGGTGATGTCTCCTGCAGGCATGGTCAGCACCGGCAGCACTGTGACCGAACCCGGCTTGCCGCGAACGCGCCCACAACGTTCGTACAGCGAGGCGAGATCGCTGTAGAGATATCCCGGATAGGCCCGACGGCCGGGCATCTCGCCACGCGCGGCGGAGACCTCGCGGAGAGCCTCGGCGTAGCTGGTCATGTCGGCGAGCACGACGAGCACGTGGTGATCGAGCTCGAACGCGAGGTGCTCGGCGACCGTCAGCGCGATGCGTGGGGTGAGGATGCGCTCAATCACCGGGTCGTCCGCAGTGTTGAGCAGCAGCAACAGCTCGCCAGCCGCTGAGCGTTCCTCGAGCGTCGCGCGCACGGCGTCCGCATCAGCATGCGTGAGCCCCATCGCGGCGAACACGACGCTGAACCGTTCGTTGCCTGCTCTCGACTGGGCCGCGATCTGGGCGGCGAGCTCGATGTGCGGCAGCCCGGCCACCGAGAAGATCGGCAGCTTCTGGCCGCGCACGAACGTGGTGAGGGCGTCGATGGCGGAGATGCCGGTGAGGACGGGCTCGGACGGAGGTTCGCGCTGCGTCGGGTTGAGCGGGTTGCCCGCCACGGCAGCAGTCGCCGTTCCGGAGATCGGTGGGCCGCCGTCGATGGGCTCACCGCGCCCGTTGCAGGTACGCCCCAGCCAGCCCGGACCGATCTTGACTCGCAAGGACTGACCGGAGAACGTGACACGAGTGCTGCGCGGCGCCAACCCGTCCGTGCCCTCGAAGAGCTGCACAA
>PKWT01000344.1 GCA_003132125.1 Micrococcales bacterium
CACGGCACGCAACTTCGGCCTAACGCTATCGGCGTCTTCGTCATTTGGCTGATTGGCGTGGCGAACGCGATCCGCGCTGGAACGGCCCGCGGGACTTCCCGGGAGAAGCAGTCAAACCCGCGTTGCTTCTGGAGTTCCAGCGCTCGCACCTTAGCGCTGCTGGATCATCCATTGCCCTTCGAGCGACCGCGCGATGCCGGACCCCATCATGGCCGCGATGGATGTGCCTTCAGGTCCCGTGAGGGTTCCGCTTTCGAGACGGCGGAAACTACCGGACATGCTCACCGTAGTCGCCCTGACCGCGGAAGTCGTGGCTGCATTCCCTGTACTTGTGCACCCGTCGCCCTGTCCACCGCTGTCTCACAGATGACGCCACGGTCGGGCAGGGGTCGACGTACCCGGTCAGGCAGGTCGACCTCACCGCGCAGGCATCACCCCAGACAGGGAGCAGGTGGTGGGCCGGTCGCCACGGTTGGAGTGCCCGACCCACTCCAGCGACAAGTTCCGCCCGCGTGGACCCAGCGGCGACACCAGCACCCGGGTCGCGCGCATCGCACGACCGGACTCGACCAGCGCCTCGGTGAGCAGCAGGGCGAACACCGCCTGGTAGACGTCCGTCGAGACCCCACCGGTTGGCAGGTCGGCGGTGAAGTCACGGATTCGGCCGCCCAGCGACAGCACGTTCGACTGGTCCTCCTCACCGAACAGCATCTGTCGCAGGTCACGCTCGGCTAGCTGGTCCGAGGTGTACGTGGTGCCACCGACGCTAAACGTCATGCCCATCCATGACGAGCCGGCGTCCTTACGACGCTCCAGCTCGATGTCGACTTCGGTGCTGCGAGCCGTGGTAGTCCGTGTTGTCACGTGCTGCACCCGCACCGGCCAAGACCGGCCGCTGTACGTCAACCTCGGCTCGCGCGAGTTGGACGAGCCTGGGCGCATCGCCTCGATGTCGGCCAGCACCTGGGGGGAGTGAACGGTCGCCTGAATGGTCACGGTGGCCCCGTCGTCCCTGATCTCACGGGCCCGGAACACGGTTCCGCCCAAGTTTACCCACGGCGACAGGGCCGAGGCAGCCATCTGAGTGAGGCGCCGCCGCACACCCTCAGCCAGGTCGTCGGCGTCGGAGAAGCTGCCAGTGGTGTGGAAGGTGCGCACCTCGTCGATGAACGCCTTTTGGTCGGCCTGAACGTCATCCTCACCGCTCACCCACACGCTGACAGACAACCCCTGTTGTTCCGCACGCCGGTACTCGGCGTGCGTGGCCGACATGCGCGTTGTCTTGTCC
Organism: Micrococcales bacterium; assembly: GCA_003132125.1. GTDB lineage: Bacteria > Actinomycetota > Actinomycetes > Actinomycetales > Dermatophilaceae > UBA4719. Next base: position 1,289 of record PKWT01000344.1, read on the forward strand.
AGGCGCCCATACGTGCGACCGAGGATGCCTAGGTAGACCGAGCTTGAGTCGACCTCGCTGAGGTAGGCGACCTCGGCGTCGTCGTCGCGCCCACCGAACGCCTCGAACCACACCGGTTCGGCACCCAGGCTCTCCACGACGCCGGCGAGCCGCGTACGCAGAGGCGCCATGTCGTCAGCCATCACCGAGGAGATGAAGATGCGTTGGTCGCCCGCCCACGCCGCCAGGGAATGCGGGTCGGGACGTGGTGCGGTGCCGGAGGTGTCAACGCTCAAGGCCATGGGTACATTGTCCCGTCGCTGGCCGGCACCCCGAACCTACCGGCCCGGCATGTCGTCGGCCGCGTGCCCTCGAGACACCGACGGCTCTACGGCAACCCATGGACAGGACGTTGGTTAAGGCAGGGATCCGTTCGCGGTGGCGTAGAAGTCGCTCGCGGCCCCGGGTGAGCAGCCCTCCAACAGGCTGTCAAGGGGCCGAGCCGGCTGGCTGCCAGTTCTCGTTCGCTCCCCGGGGACGCAAGCGTGAGATCGTAGGGACGGCGGCTGGCTGCCGTCGTCGAGGTTCCCCTGACTGGCTGTCAGGTTCGCCCCGTCTCGTCGCCCCTACCGGCCTAGGAACCTAAACGGTGCGACGAGTAGGACGGTACGCCTGATCGATACACGCTGCTCTAGGGTACGTCGATGTTGCACCGGTTATACCAACCGATTAAAGGGACCAGTACCAAGTGGTGCTGTCAGTGATACCCTGAGGTAGCCACCGCAAAACACCCGCGCTGCGGTCCCGGACTACAGGATGCCGAAACAGGATGGCCCTCATGACTACGGATAACCGCGTAGAGCGCGCCCGGGGGGTAAGACCACGAGGTGTGGTTGCCCTGAGCGCTGGCTCCACGCCTAAGAAGGGCGTCAGGTCCCCACCCCCCGTGGCCCTCGAGTACGCCGAGGACGTAGCCAGGAGGGTCTCGAGCCGGGACGTGCCCGTGCGCAACGGATTCATCGAGCGCCTAGACCCCACCTCGTCGGGCGATGCCCCGCTTGCGGCGCTCCTGCGCGGAGGACAGGGTGGCGCCGTGCGGCTGAAACTGCTGCTGTCCATGCTGTGGTTCGCGGTGAGGTGGCCGCACGACACTAGCTACCCGGCTCGTGGTTGGGCCGCGCTGCTGGGCCTCGACGAGTACGAGACCAATGGTGCCCGGCGTATCTCCGCTGCCATCGACTGGCTCGAGGCCAACAAACTGCTGCGCGTTGTGCGCAAGCCCGGCGTCCCGTCGAGGGTGTTCCTCCTCGACGAGCGCGCGACCGGCCACGCCTACGAGCTGCCGTTCACCGCGCTCGACTCCAAGAAGGACGCGGGCGAGGAACTCGGACGCGACGACTACTACATCACCTTGCCCGTGGACTTCTTCACCCGCGGCTGGATCGCCGTGCTCAGTGCTCCCGCTGTCGCGATGCTTCTTGTGATGGTGTTGGAGGCTCGATACTCGCGGAAGGTCAAAGGAATGTGGCACTCGCCGAAGCAGGCTTCGGAGCGCTTCGGCCTCTCGCAGGACACCCGCACCGCCGGGCTTCAGGAACTCGAGCGCTACGGCGTCGTCGTGAAGCGCACCATGCCTGTCTCGCCAGCCGTCTTCGACATGAAGCGGCGTCGGAACATCTACGACCTACACATGGAGCAGCTCCTGGTGGCCCCCGGGCAAACTAGGCCCAAGACCGAGATCACCGCCGACGATCTTGAGGCGGCGGCCAAGGAGCTTGAGGCGGCGGCGCCCTCGCCCAACGAGACGCCCCGCGCAAGCGACGGGCCAGCACCTCCGAGCAGGAAGACTGCCGCTACGAAGGCGTCCAGCACGAAGACGCGCATCAAGAAGTCGCCGACCAAGAACGCAATGTCGAAGGGGACAACCTCCAAGAAGGTCGTCCGGCGAGTGCGCACCGCACCCTCCTGACAGAGGGTCGCGCTCTGCCGCGTCGCACAATGGCCACACCACGTCGTCGAAGGCCAAGGCTCGATGCGCGACCGTGCGACGGCGAGCAAGGCCAAGGGTCGACTCCGCGCCGACCGTCACGGGCATGCAGAGGTTCTGCGTCCTGGCCGGGAAAGCCATCCTCGGCCTGGCAGAGCGCGACATCGCGCCTGCACACCGGCTTGGACGTCTGAAGCCCGCCACGGTGCACTCGGATCTCAGTCCGCTGGCGAAGGCGCGGGCCTTGCCTGAATCTCGGCGATGAAGTCCCTGTGCGTGTCGTTGAAGACCCGCCTCTGCTCCTCATCCATGAGCTCCGAGCTGCGGACCTGGACGTGCCCTCCGTGCCCGTCACGAAGCGTCACTATGGACACAACGTCGTCGGCGATCACCCGGTCCAACATCCCGCGATATTGCCTCCAACCGACACGGACGACGTCTCGCGCCTTGCTGCGGTCAGAGTTGCACCAAAACCCTGCTGGAACGCGTCCGCCAGCCAGGTCGCTGCGCTCCTCGACGAGGAACACGAACGAGTGAATCACCCAGTTGAGCAGATGCCGCATCGGCACGGACTCCTCCCGTCCGGCGTGCAGGTCGTAGAAGCGCTCGAGCTGTTCCCAGTTCCCAGGGTCGGGAGTCATTGCAGGTCCGCGAGCCGGGTACTTCGTGACCGAGACCGCGAGGGCCTCGACCTGCATCGACAGCCGACCCGACTCGACCAACTTCCGCACGATGAAGGCGGATAAGAAGACGGCCTTCTCAAGCTGCATCAGCTGCTCGGCGTCCTCCCACCAGCCCCGAAGTGGGATCCGGCTCATCTGCACGTACTGGAGTTCACAACGATCAACGAGCCGCCGCAACTCCAACTTCCACGGGCCTGACTGCCACATCACGGCCCCAGAATGCCGCACAACATCGCCGGGCGGCCGCGACCCGCCCACCATGTCGTCGGCATTCATCTCAGACGTCATCCTGGTGATCCGACATTCACATCGGGCGCGTCCTTGGTCATCGGTCGGGCGATTACGCCGTCACGCGGGCCCGGGGAGTGTGCGCGCCCAAAGAACTGGAACAAGACCTGGAACGATTGCGCGCCCGACAGACCTGCCCGCGTCCCGTTCGCCGATCGTCTTGCGGGCCGTGTTCTCAGCTGGAAGCGATGAGGGCGGGCAGGTCGGCCATGTCGGCGAAGACCACGTCCGCATCGTGAAGCCAGTCCTTGGGTGTCGTAGCGGCGTAGCCGAGGACACGCATACCTGCGGCTTTCGCTGCTTGGACGCCGGAGGGGCTGTCTTCGACCACCACGCAACCTGCGGCAGCGGTGGTCATGGAGTGCGCAGCGTGCAGGAACAGGTCCGGTGCGGGTTTGCCGTGCGCGACCTCGTCACCGGAAAAGATCCGCCCTTCGAAGTGTCGGTACAGATCGGTCAGACCCAGGGTGAACCGCATCTTGTCCTGGCTGCCGTTGGAGGCGATGCAGGTTGGGACCGTGATGTGGTTTAACGCCTCGACGATGCCGGGGGTCGGGGTGAGCTCGTGGGTGAAGGCGGTGCGGACGGCCTGGTCCAGCTCGTCGATCCAGCTCGGTGGCACGGGGCGACCGAGCCGGGCGGTGATCGCGACGAGCGTGGCTGGCATGCCGATCCCGAGGAAGTCACGGACGCAAGCGTCGTAGGAGGTCGGAACACCCAACTCGCATAACATCTCGGCCTGGACCCGCAGTGAGATCCGATCGCTGTCGATCAGGACGCCGTCGCAGTCGAAGATCACGAGCTCGGTCACCTCAACGACCCTAATGAATCAGCGACGACGTCGCTCAAGACGATCGGCCACCGGACAAGAGCGCACTCCACGCGGCTGAAGCAGACGTCGAACGGTCGCGCTATCGTGCCGCACCCAGAGCGCTCAGGAGATCTGGCTGAGGCGCTCCAACTCATCGGCGCTGAGGTCGAGCTCGACGGACCGGGCCGAGTCCAGGACGGTCTCTGGGCGTGATGATCCCGGAATCGGGATGACCACAGGCGCCGCCGCGAGCATCCACGCCAGGGTGACCTGCTGGGGGCTGACCCCGTGCGCGTCGGCGATCTCCTGGAACGCTGCAAACCTCGAGCCTAGGTCGGCCGCCCGGGAACTCCCTCCGAGGGGAGACCAGGGAAGAAACGCGATCCCCAGCTCCTGGCAAAGGCGCAGTTCGGGTTCGGAACTGCGGTAAGCCGGGGAGTACTGGTTCTGAACGCTCGCGAGGCGGCCGCCCAGGACATCTTGAGCGGTACGGATCTGGTCAGGGTTCGCGTTCGAGATCCCCGCCATCCTGATCTTCCCCGCATCCAGCAGGTCGCGGATCGCGCCCACAGACTCCTCGTACGGAACGCCCGACGCATCGGGACGGTGCAGGTGGTAAAGGCCGATCGCCTCGACCCCCAGACGTGCAAGCGACGCGTCGCACGCGGCCCTCAGGTGCTCGGGCGAACTGTCGATAGTCCACGAGCCGTCGCCCGGGCGCAGATGGCCCCCCTTGGTTGCGACCAGGACATTCGTCGTGTCGCCACCGTAGGAACTGAGCGCCTCGGCGATCAGTGTCTCGTTGTGGCCCACTTCGTCGGCGCCGACGTGGTACGCGTCGGCCGTGTCGATCAAGGTGATCCCCGCGTCCAGGGCAGCGTGGATCGTCGCGATCGAGCGACTTCGCTCCGGACGGCCCTCGATAGACATGGGCATCCCACCCAACCCGATCGCCGACACCGTCATCGTCCCAAGAACACGAGTCTTCATGTCAACAACCTACCCACGTCGGGAGAACGGAAATCACTCACGCCTCCCCGCAAGACGATCGTCCTGCGGACATGGATGCGTAGCCCCGATGCGTCCGGTCATCCCGGTGATGGTCCTACAACCGGTGCCGACGATGACCGCATGTCTGTGAACATCAACCGAGGGATCAGACTGCACCTGTGGACACCGCCCCGCTCCTGACGCAACTGAACGCAGAGGTTGAACAGTTTGGCCAGTTGGTGACCGCAGCCCTGCCTGGTTCTGCAGGCAAGCCCGTCCCGGCCTGCGAGGGCATGGTGCTTGCGGAACTGGTTCGTCATCTGGGCAGCGTGCACCACCTGGTCACCGACTGGGTGCGTGATGGGCGACGCCCGAGCGAATGGGTGCAAGCGCCGGAGGTTGGCGAAGACCTGGCCGCATGG
>PKWT01000489.1 GCA_003132125.1 Micrococcales bacterium
TCCAGCACGAGGGCGCCCTCGACGAGCATCAGATCTGTGTCCACGTCGGCGGCAACCTTGATGGCCGCGTCGTGCGCCCAGGTGTTGTACGGATCCGCCCAGCCCTCGACGCGGTAGGACCACCGACCGGTCCGGTCCGCACTGATAGTGGCTGACCAGTGGTCGAGTCCCGGGTTGACCAACGTCATCGGCACGTGTCGTTCGCCGCCATCGGGGTCGCTCAGGACCACGGTCGCGTTGACCGCGTCGTGCCCCTCGCGGAAGACCGTCGCGGTCACGTCGAACGACTCGTCCACGACCGACTTGGCAGGGAACGCCCCGTGCTCGACGCAAGGGGCGACCTGAAAGACCGGAATACGGCCGAGAGCGCGTGGGATCGCGGGGTCGGGGACTACCCGGCCGGTGGTCGCGGATTGGGGGGTAGCAGGGGGCAGGGGGCTCGCTGTCACGCACACGACGCTACCCGTTCTCTCGCGCTGCGTTACCCGCGCCTGCCCTGTTTCCCTCTACCGGTCACGTGTCGTGCCTGCCTCCGTGTCCGCTCTGCAAGGTCATGAAAGAAACTGCAAGAACTTGCAAGGGATCGGCGAAACGTCGCCTATGCTTTCGGATCGTGAAGGCTATCCGTCGCTTCAGCGTCCGCACCGTCCTGCCAGAGTCGATCAGCGCCTTGGGAGAGCTCGCCAGCAATCTGCGCTGGTGCTGGCACCCCACCACGCGAGACCTGTTCTCCGAGATCGACCCCGTGCGCTGGTCCGCGGTTGGCAAGGACCCGACCGCCATGCTCTCCGCGCTCTCGGCCAACGAGCTCGAGGCACTTGCCTCGAACGAGACCTTCGTGGCCAAGGTTCACGCGGCCATCCAGAGTCTCGCCGTCTACCTGAGTGAGCCCCGGTGGTACCAGAGCTGGGCTGCCGAGGTGGAAGGTGGCGCTCCGGCTGCGATCGCCTACTTCAGTCCAGAGTTCGGCATCACCGAGGCGCTGCCGCAGTACTCAGGGGGCCTGGGCATCCTGGCCGGGGATCACCTCAAGGCGGCCTCGGATCTGGGTCTGCCCATCGTCGGCGTTGGCCTGTTCTACAAGACCGGCTACTTCCAGCAGTCGCTGAAGTTCGACGGCTGGCAGCAGGAGACCTACCCGGTGCTGGACCCGGATGGCCTGCCTCTGGCGTTGCTACGCGAGGCCGACGGAACGCCCTGCATCATCACCCTCGACCTTCCGGGCGGCCGGGTGCTTCGCGCCCACGTATGGAAGGCCCAGGTCGGTCGTGTTCCTCTGCTATTGCTCGACTCCGACGTTCAGGACAACGATGATGCGATCCGTGGGATCACGGACCGTCTCTATGGCGGCACCGGCGAGCTACGTCTGCAGCAGGAGATGTTGCTCGGTATCGGTGGCGTCCGCGCCCTGCGTCTGTGGTCACGGCTGACCGGCGCACCAGCTCCAGATGTCTTCCACACGAATGAGGGGCACGCCGGTTTCCTCGGCATCGAGCGGATGAGCGAGTTGTGCGCCGAGCACGACATGAGCTTCGACGAGGTCCTCGAGGCGGTCCGCGCGGGCACGGTCTTCACCACGCACACGCCCGTCCCGGCGGGCATCGACCGTTTCAGCGTCGAACAGATCCGCCTGTACTTCGGGGGCGACAACGCCGTCGCCGGCGTGCCCATCGAGCGCATGCTCGAGCTCGGCGCCGAGGACTACCCCGGCGGCGAGTCCGGCTTGTTCAACATGGCGGTCATGGGGCTGCGTCTGGCGCAGCGGGCCAACGGGGTCTCCAAGCTTCACGGCGTCGTCAGCCGTCAGATGTTTGATGGTCTCTGGCCCGGGTTTGACGACACCGAGGTCCCCATCACAAGCATCACCAACGGTGTTCACGCCCCGACCTGGGTCGACCGCAGGGTCTACGAGCTCGCAGCCAAGCACTTGGGGACCGCTGCGGTCGCCGAGGACAATGCGTGGGCGGTCGTCGGCGACATCCCAGGCAACGAGATCTGGGCAACCAAGCGGGACATGCGCGAACAGCTCGTCGTCGAGGCTCGTCGGCGGGTGAAGGCGAGCTGGCTCACGCGTGGTGCCAGCCCGGCGGAGCTCGGCTGGACCGATGACATCCTGGATCCCGACGTGCTCACCATCGGTTTCGCGCGCAGAGTCCCGACCTACAAGCGGCTCACTCTCATACTGAGCGATCCCGTGCGACTGAAGAAGATCCTGCTCGACCCCGCGCGTCCGGTTCAGCTGGTCATCGCCGGCAAGAGCCACCCGGCCGACGAGACCGGCAAGAAGCTCATCCAGCAGATGGTGAAGTTCGCCGACGATCCCGAGGTGCGTCACCGCATCGTGTTCCTGCCGAACTACGACATCGCGATGGCGCAGTACCTCTACCCGGGTTGCGACGTATGGCTGAACAACCCGCTCCGCCCATTCGAGGCGTGCGGCACGTCGGGCATGAAGGCTGCGCTCAACGGTGGGCTCAACCTCTCGATCCTCGACGGCTGGTGGGACGAGTGGTACGACGGCGAGAACGGCTGGGCCATCCCGACCGCGGATGGCGTAGAGGATCCGGACCGCCGTGACGACATCGAGGCGGCCGCGCTCTACGACCTCATCGAGGGCTCCGTCACGCCGCGGTTCTACGACATCGATAACGACGGACTGCCCCAACGCTGGCTGGCGATGATGAAACACACGTTGTCCACGCTTGGCCCCAAGGTGCTGGCGTCCCGCCAGGTTCGGGAATACGTAACAGAGCTCTACGGCCCTGCCGCCCGTGCTGGCCTGGCCATGGACGGGAGGACCTGGGCGGGTGCTCGGGACTTCGCCGCCTACAAGACAAAGGCCAGGACCAACTGGCCCGGCGTTCGGGTTGATCATGTTGAGCCTTCAGGTGTTTCGGACTCTCCGCAAGTTGGAGACACTCTTCACGTGAGCGCGTTCGTGTCCTTGGGCGATCTGGCTCCTGACGAGGTCGAGGTCCAGCTGGTGCACGGTCGCGCCTCTGAGTCCGACACCCTGCGGGACATCGAGACGGCGCCGTTGGGCTTCGCCGAGACCTACGAGGATGGCCGGCACCGCTTCGAGGGTGACCTCGTGCTGACACGCACCGGCATCTTCGGCTACACCGTCAGGGTCTTGCCAAAGCACGAAGGCATGGCGAGCGCGGCAGAGATGGGTCTCGTCGCCAACGCCTGACAACAAGTTCTGATGGTGCGGAACCCCTTGCCTGACAATGGGTTCCGCACCATCAGTTATGGAGAACCAAGCTGTAGACCCGAATCGACGCTGCGGTGAGGATGACGGGTCCCGCTTCCATAGTCTCTGAGGACTCCAAGGGCAGATCCCACGCACTGTCCCAGACCGTGCGGTATGCCGCCACGTGGCCTCGCGTCGGCAGGGTGACCTCGGCGTCGAGTGCGCCGCCATGGAAGACGATCAAGAATGACTCTCCGCCGACCTTCGAGCCGTCGAGCAGCATCGTGAGTGTCCGGGTGTGTGGGTCGTCCCAGGTTCCGTCGTGCATCGGCTGACCGTCTGCTGCAAACCACTGCAGATCGGCCAGACCGTCGCGGTGGGAGACGTGCCCGGTGAAGAAGGATTGTTGTCGCAGAACGGGATTGGCAGCTCTGAACTTGGTCAGGAAGCGCGTCGTCGCGAAGAGGTCGCGCTGCCACGGCTCGAGATCCCAGTCGAACCATGACACGGGGTTGTCCTGGTAGTAGGCGTTGCTGTGGCCCTGCTGAGAACGGCCGAACTCGTCTCCGGCGTTGATCATCGGCACGCCGGTGGCCAGCAGCTCGGTGGCAAGCATGTTCCGGATCGCGCGTTGCCGCGAGGCCAGAGGCAACGAGGTGACCGCCACTAGCCCTTGCTCGCCGTGGTCCGGGGACTGGTTATCGCCCTGGGCGTCATGGGTCTCCTGGGCTTCATGTGGATCACGGGGGTCGATGGTGCC
>PKWT01000458.1 GCA_003132125.1 Micrococcales bacterium
ATCGCTCGTCGTGACCGCGTCCTTCTGAAGACGGTGGCGGCTCGAGTGCTGACCTGCCTCTGCGGCCGGGGGTGATGCCGCGTCGGCCTGCCCCTTGCGGAGGTCACGGAGCTCTTTGCGCGAGCCCGCCTTCCGACGCGCGCCACGGTTGATCAGTGCAAAGCCGAGGCCGAGCAGTACGACGGACAGGGCGCCGGCGACGAACATGGCCAGAGGCGAGGCCGAGATCGTGAAGCCGAGGGCGGACACCTCGATCGTTTGCGCGGCGGCTGACGGGGCCATCACAGCAAACACGGTGGCGCCCACAGCGGCCAGGATCAACAGCAGACCGAGCACGATCATCGGAGAAGCCTCCAGGACTCATCAGCTCTTGGTGACCTTGTGGTCACCGGTGCCAATCCTACGCAGGCCCTGTGGCCCATCCGGATTCGTGAGGTCTGGCCGTCCTCGCTACGCCCCTGGTGAACCCGCGAGAACGGCCGTCAACAACGCGACAGCGCCCTCCTTGTCCAGGGGCTCGTTGCCATTGCCGCATTTTGGCGACTGCACGCACGACGGGCACCCGCCCGCGCACTCGCACGCCATGATCGCGTCCCGCGTCGCAGTGAGCCAGATGGTGGCGGCCCGGAACCCTCGCTCGGCGAACCCTGCCCCACCGGGATGCCCGTCATAGACGAGGATCGTCGGACGGCCGGTGTCGGGGTGAAGCGCCGTCGAGACGCCGCCGATGTCCCAACGATCCGACGTGGCCACCAGAGGCAACATGCCGATGGCAGCGTGTTCGGCAGCGTGAGCCGCCCCCGGGATGTCAGGCTCGGCGATTCCTGCCTCGTCCAGCATCTTCTGGGTCATGGTCCACCACACGGCCTTGGTGTGCAGCGTGCGCTCTGGCAGGTCGAGCAGGTGTTCGCCCAGGACCTCCCCGCCGGGCCGGATCCGCAGGAAGGATGTCACCTGTGAGCGGACATCGACGCTGCCGAAAGACAGTTCGGCCGGCCCCCAATCCTGCGACCGCTCGACACGGCTGATGTCGAACCCGCTCAGGGACCGCGCGTGTGTGGACCATCCGGGATCGCCGGCCACGACGGCCGCGAGCGAGTCCTCAACGTCATAGTGCGCGACCACGTACGTCTGGCCCTGGTGTACGTAGACGGCGCCGGTGTGGACGCTGGAGTGGGCGGCCGGCCCATCGACCGTGCCGAGCACCCGTCCCGTCGACCGCTCGACGATGCGCACGGTCTCGCCCGTTCCACGCAGCGGCACATGGTCGGTGGCCCGTTCGGATCGCGTCCAGAACCACCCTCCCCGTCGTCGCCGCAGCACGTGCCGGGCCACAAGAATGTCGAGCAAACCGATCATGGTCGGTCCGAAGACCTGCGCGTCGGCCTCGGTGAGGGGAAGCTCGGCGGCGGCGGCGGCCAGGTGAGGCGCGAGGACATAGGCGTTGTGCGGATCGAGGACCGCGGCCTCCACCGGCTGGTCGAACAATGCTGCCGGATGGTGGACGAGATAGGTGTCCAACGGGTCGTCGCCGGCGACCAGTATCGCCAGTGAGCGAGACCCGGTGCGTCCAGCACGGCCGGCCTGTTGCCACAGAGACGCCCGGGTCCCCGGCCAACCCGCAAGCAGGACCGCGTCCAGTCCGCTCACGTCGATGCCCAGCTCCAGCGCATTCGTTGCCGCCAGGCCGCGCAGGGCACCAGAGCGAAGGCGTTGCTCCAGCTCACGCCGCTCCTCCGGGAGGTATCCGCCGCGGTAGGCCGCTACGGCGGGTCCCAGGACGGGGTCCACCTGGCTGAGTGAGCGACGAGCGCTGGCGGCCACCGTCTCGACCCCGGCCCGGGATCGGGCGAACGCCACGGTCTGTACCCCGTCGGCCACGAGGTCGGCCAGCAGGTCGGCGGTCTCGGCAACGGCGCTGCGCCGATGCGGCGCCTCGACCGTCTCACCACCGTCACCAACGTCAGTACCGCCGCCACCGCCAGTGCCGATAACGAGGCCCGGCTCCCACAGACCAAACGTCATCGACTCCCGTGGCGACCCGTCGAGAGTGACGGGCCGGACCGGCATACCGATCAGGGCACTGGCCTGGGTTTCAGGGTCGGCCACCGTGGCGCTGGCGAGGATGAAGGTGGGAGAGGCTCCATAGAGCGTTGCCACCCGCCGCAGTCGGCGCATCAATGCCGCCAGATGCGATCCGAAGACGCCTCTGTAGACGTGACATTCGTCGATCACGACGTAGTTCAGCGACCGAAGGAACGGAGCCCATCGCTGGTGGCCGGGCAGCAACGAGTGATGGACGAGGTCGGGGTTGGTCAGGACGTACTGGCTGTGGTCGCGGATCCAGCGGCGTTCATCCGTTGGGGTGTCACCGTCGTAGGTTGCGGCCCGAAGGCCGGGGATGGCCAGGGCCGTGAGACGAGCCATCTGGTCGGCGGCAAGAGCCTTGGTCGGGCTCAGATAGAGAGCGGTCGATCCTCGACCGGATGGGGCATCGGCACCATCGACGAGGGCGGAGAGCACGGGCAGGAGAAAGCCGATGCTCTTGCCAGACGCAGTGCCTGTCGAGATGACGACGTGTGACCCGTCATGGGCCAGGTCTGCAGCCTCGCGCTGATGAGACCACAGCTGTGTTATCCCGGACGTGCTGAAGGCTGAATAGACAGCCGGGGCTACCCAATCGGGCCAGGGGGCAACCTGTTCCATGCGGGCGGGCACCTCGTGGACGTGCACCAGCCGTTCCTTGCGCGATCCACCGGACAGACGCGACAGCACCTCGGCAGGGTCGAAGACCCTTCCGGTTGCAGGGGGAGGCTCGCTGTGCATCGTCCAAACGGTATGCCGTCCGCGCCCGCTCGGTTTAGTGTGGTTCTCGTGCGGCCGACCGCGGCCACGGAATGATGAGGAGCTCCACGTGGATCTGTCGATCGCCAGCGACGCCCGCGATGACGTGACGGTCGTTCACGTCGGTGGCGAGATCGACGTCTACACCGCGCCAGTGCTGCGCGAGCGGCTTGATGAGCACATCTCGGCGGGCCGTAACCATCTGGTGATCGATCTTGAGAACGTTTCGTTCATGGACTCGACCGGCCTCGGTGTCCTCGTCGGGCGCCTCAAGCTCGTGAGGGTCACGAACGGCTCGCTCCGGCTGGTGTGCTCGAGTGAGCGTATCCTGAAGGTCTTTTCGATCACCGGGCTCGACAAGGTGTTCCATATTTTTGGCTCCGTTGACGACGCACTGGCCGCCACCGTCTGACGCAGCGCACGACCGCCTGACTCACCGAGCGGTGCAGACGGTTCGCGCCCGACCCAGTCGTCTACAATGACGGCCAGCCACACCTGCTCCGGCAGGTGTGAGGTGCGTCACGAGGGGACCAGTTGGTCACCTGCCGTGTGATTCCGTCGGTCGCAACGTGTCGAGTGCGATTTCCCATGTCCTTCAGGAGGATTGAATGCCAGGCCTTATCCATGCCGCCGGCGAAACACCGCTGACCTTGGCGGGCACGAACCTTACCTTGGTGATTGTCGTCGCTGTGATCGCCATCGTGGCGTTGTTCATGGGCGTCGTCTTCCGCCGGCAGGTTCTTGCCGCCGATCCGGGCACCGCCAAGATGCAAGAGATCGGCCTAGCAGTCGAGGAGGGTGCCCACGCTTACCTGGCGCGGCAGTTCAAGACGCTGTCCGTCTTCGTGGTCATCGTCTTCTTCCTGCTGATGGCCCTGCCAGCCGACACCGCGGGGATCCGCTTCGGTCGTTCTGGTTTCTTCGTGCTCGGAGCGATCTTCTCCGC
>PKWT01000252.1 GCA_003132125.1 Micrococcales bacterium
CGATGCTGGCGTCGATCACCACGGCAGCGGCGAGCCCCACTGCGAGCATCTTGACCACCACGGTGGTCGAGACGACGAAAGCCGCGAAGACACAGACCATGATGAGCGCGGCGCAGGTGATGACCCGGGCCGTCGAGGCGAGACCGGAGGCGACCGCGCGGGCGGAGTCGCCGGTGGCCTGCCAGGCCTCCTGGATGCGTGAGAGAAGAAAGATCTCGTAGTCCATCGAGAGCCCGAAGACGATCGCGAACATCATCATCGGGACGTAGGACTCGATGGGCACGTTCTCGGTCAGCCCGGTCAGGCTGCGGCCCCACCCCCACTGGAAGACCGCGACCAGCACGCCGTATGCCGCCCCGATCGAGATCAGGTTGAGCAGGGCTGCCTTGATGGCCAGTGGCACGCTGCGGAAGGTCACCAGGATGAGGATCAGCGCGGTCAGCACCACCACGCCGATGATCAGCGGGAGCCGGCTGATGATGGTGTCCTGGAAGTCGAGCTGGCTCGCCGCGGTTCCGGCGACGTAGCCGGTGGCGCCGCTGCTCTTCAGTGCGTTCGGCAGGGTGGTGTCCGTGAGGGTGTGGAACAGGGTGGCGGTTGCGGGATCCTGCGGCCCGGTGGTTGGCACGAGGGAGCCGATCAGGATCGCACCGTCTGGTGAGGGTTTCAGCGCGCTTGCCCTTGCGACGCCTGGAGTGGCGGCCAGGGCCTGCTGGGTCGTGCTGACAAGGCTGGTGGCCGAGGCGGTGGAGTGGGCGAGGTCGACCACGATGGTGAATCGGCCGTTGGCGCCGGGCCCGAAGCCCTGGTCGATCAGGTCGTAGGCGCGCCGGTCGGTGAAGCTGGTCGGGTCGGCGCCGTTGTCGACGTGACCGAGCCGGATCGAGAGGAGCGGGATCGTCAGCACGGCCAGCAGGGCGAGCCCCCCGGCGAGGAAGGCCCATGGGCGGCGCTGGACCCGCGCGGCATACCTCTGCCATCCGTCGCCGGAGTCCGATCCGGAGCCGGTGTTGCCAGCCGGGGGGGATGGCCGTTTCGGCGACCGGACGCCTGACGGCGTACTGGTCGATCTGCCTGCCGATGAGGCCCAGACCCGCCGGGACCAGGGTGAGCGCCCCTGCAGCGGCCACCACGACGGTGAACACCGCGGCAAAGCCGAGCTGGCCGATGAAGGTGATCCCCGAGGCATACAGACCGAGCAGGGCGATCGACACCGTGGCGGCGGCGATCAGCACCGACTGGCCGCTGGTTGCCACCGTGCGGCCGGCCGCGGCCACCGGGGTCACACCGTCCATGATCTGCTGACGGAAGCGGGTGGTGAGGAACAGGGCGTAGTCGATGCCTACCCCGAGCCCGATCATGACGGCGAGGGTAGGGGACGCCGTCCCGAACGAGATCACTCCGGCAACCAGGGCGAGGATGCTCGAACCGATCACCACCGAGACCACCGCCGTCACCAGCGGAAGCACGGCCCCGATCACGCTGCCGAAGCCCAGCAGCAGCACGATGATGGCGACGGCGAACCCGATCAGCACGGAGGTGCGATCGTTCACCGCAGGCCGGGTCAGCTCGTCCAGGGCCCCGCCATACTCCACCTGCACCCGCGCGGCCCGCGCCGGTGCGACGGCGTGGTCCAACTTGGTCAGGTAGTCGGTCCCGAGAGTCTTGGGACGGGCGTCAAACTGCACCGTGGAGTAGGCCGTCCGGCCGTCCGCCGAGACCGTGGGCGAGTTGGTGGTGAACGGGTCGGACGCCGACAACACGTGCGGCAGCCCACGTATCACCGACACGCTCTCCTCGACCGGTGCCCGGTCGGCGCTGAGCGATCCGGTGGCGACATGGAACACCACCTGACCGGAGGCACCGGCCGCTCCCGGCTCGTGAGCGGTCAGCAGCGCGGCGCCGGTCGTGGCCTGGGTGTTCGGTAGGTCGATGTTGTCGCTGAAGGTCCCGCCGGCCACCTGCCGGCCGACGACCGCCAGCACCAGCACCGCCAGCCAGATCGCGATCACCAGCCACGGACGCCGGGCACAGCCCGATCCGAGTCGGGCCAACCGGACAGGGCCCGACTCGCCCGCGCCAGACGTGCCCGGGTGAGGATCGGCTGAGGGGGGGTGGCCCGCGCTCACGGGGTTGTCGGATGTCGACATGGGCACTCCTTGGGATCAGCTTCTCCCACAACGCTACCGGTGCGGCCGTCGCTAAAGGCCTTGGCGCAGGAGGTGTTCGCCGCCAACGGGTTTGCGCGGGTCCAGCGCGGCTCGGCTTCGGCCACGGTTGAGAAGGACGATGGCCACCACCCACGGGAGCCATCAGCACGAAGAGCAGTAGCACGATCCCGAGTACTGGTGTCAGCGAGGAGCTGGCACAAGCCTCGGCTGAAGGGAGAATCTGGCCGCCGCTGGCCACAGCGGAAGGGATGATCTGAGTGCCGCTGGCCAAGCATCACGCCGATCAGCCACCCGAAGTTGGGAATCAGGGAGCCGGCGGTGAGCATGATGACTGCGCCCACTTCAAGCCCGATGCCTGCCGTAGAGAGCAGGTTTGTTGGCGGCACCGGGCGACTGACCGGCCCGGCTCCCCCGCAATACCTTCAACTTAAGGTTA
>PKWT01000012.1 GCA_003132125.1 Micrococcales bacterium
CGGGCGCGCCGCGACGCGGCGGCCGCGGCGCCGATGACGGCAGCAGGCCCCGGCCAGGCCGAGCCGGCCGTGCTGTCGGTTCGTGACCCCGG
The DNA here is from genome assembly GCA_003132125.1 of Micrococcales bacterium. Taxonomy (GTDB): domain Bacteria; phylum Actinomycetota; class Actinomycetes; order Actinomycetales; family Dermatophilaceae; genus UBA4719. Next base: position 93 of record PKWT01000012.1, read on the forward strand.
CGCGATCGACCTGCCGCCGTCCACCATCAGCGGGCCGGCGGGGATCCCGAGCGGGTTCCCGCAGACTCCGCAGGGCGCGTTGGCGCAGCTGGTCGCGATCGACACGGACGTGTTGAACACGGCCACCCTGGACCGAGCGCGAGTTGTCATCGGGGCGTGGGCGCTACCGGGGGGCCCCACCGGGCAGTCGTGGTCCGCGGTCAAAGCGCTGGCTAGCTTCCACTCCGCGGCCGAACTNNACTTCGAGGTCGACGCCACCCTCGCCAAGACCGCCCGGGTCGCGGCCGCGGACTGCCAACGGATGGCCTGGGACGGGAGCCGGTGGCTGATCGGCCCCGGCACGGAACCCGCGCCGGCGCCGTCGATCTGGCCGGGTACCGACGCGGCGATCGACGCCGGATACCGGAGCCTGCGCCGTGGCTAGCGCCGCTGGGCCCGTCGCCAGCATCCAGGCCGTCGTGCCGGCGTTCGGTTGGGGTGACGTAAACCCTCTGTTGATCCTCGGCAACGCCGTGGCCGTCGGGGTCACCGACGTGTGGCAGTCCTTCATGACGTCGCTGTGGGGCGGCGGGCTGTGGCTGACCCGGTTCGCCTTCAACCTGGTTGACGCCTTTACCTCCCCGGACCTGTCCGAGGGCGGGGTGATGAAGAATATTTTCCCGGTCACCTTCGCCATCGGCGCGGGCCTGGCGCTGATCCTGGGGGTCGTCCAGCTCGGTGCCGGCGCCTGGCAGCGCGACGGCAAGGGACTGGCCCGGCTGATCGTCGGGCTCGGCCAGTTCATGCTCGCCTGGGGCGGCATGCTGGGCGTCGGTGCGGCGCTGACGGTGGCCACCTCCGGGCTGACCCAGGGGATGCTTCAGGTCGCTCTCGGCGCGCCTTCGTTCGGCTCCGCCAACCTGCTCAAGCCGTGGGATCCGCGGCAGGGGATCGACGCGGCCGCAGCGACGGTGCTCGGCCTGCTCGGCTTCATCCTGGTCTTCGCCGCGATCGGCTACCTGCTGGTGATGCTGGTCCGCGCCGGCGCGCTGATGATCCTGATGGCCACCTCCCCGATCTCCGCGGCTGGCCTGCTCAGCGAGGGCACCAGGTCGTGGTTCTGGAAGTCGCTGCGCTGGTTCATCGCCGCGCTGATGATCGGCCCGCTGGCGGCGTTGGTCCTGGGCATCGGCAAGCTGCTCACTGACGGGCTGCTCTCCGGCGCCGGCAGCTCCACCGAGTCCGCGGTCGGCACTGCCGTCCTGGGCACCGTGCTGGTCTTGCTCAGCGCGTTCAGCCCGCTGATCCTGTTCAAGCTGTTGGCCTTCGTCGACCCGGGCACCTCCAGCGGTGCCTCCTTCCGGGCCTCCCTGGACTCCGCCGGCGGCCTCGCCGGGCTGCTCGGCGGGCAAGGCCAGCCCTCTGACGCCGGCAGCGGCGCCGCCACCGCCCAAGCCAGCGACGGCAGCTCGCAAGGGGAAGCCGACGCCGGCTCCTCCACGCAGGGCCGGTTGGCCTCGGCAATGGGCGGGCTCGGGACCGCGGCCGACAAGGCGGCCACCTACAGCGCCGACATCCTCGGCGCGGCCGGGGTCGGCCACCAGCAGCCCTACTTCGGCTCGCCCACCTCCAACGGCAACGGGTCCAAGACCCAGCAGCCCCGCAACGACGAGCACGGCCAACAGGACGGCGCCAGCCCCGACGATCCTGGCACCTCCGGCGGGCCCGGCACCTCAGCCGCCCCGCTTCCCTCGCCGACCGTCCCCTCGCCGCCCGTCCCCTCGCCGCCGGTCCCCGGGCCCTCCGGATCCGACCCCGGGGCAGGTGCCGACGGTGGAGGTGCCCCCGCGGGCGGGGCCGGGGCTGGCGGAGCGGCTGGCGGAGCGGCTGGCGGCGTGGAGGGCGCCGCTGCTGTCGCCGCCCTGTAAATCACACCGCCCTGGAAACCACACGCTGACAAGAGAGAGACGGCACATGATGACTACGACGGAGTACGGCGACTACACCAAGGACCGGGTGGGCTGGTTCTTCGGGATGACCGGCCCTCAGCTGGTCGTGGTGACGATCGCCGGGCTGCCGTTGCTGCTCGCGGTGGGCGTGCACGCATGGTGGCCAGCGGCGGCGTCGATGGCCGGCTGGGCGGCCGTCCTGGCACTGGTGTTGATCCCGGTGCGGGGCCGGTCGGCGACCCAGTGGTTCGGCGCTCTGGCGACCCACACGGCGGGCCGCGGGCTGGGTTGGTCCGCCTTCCGGGGCCGCGCCTCGGTCGGGGAGCCGGTCACACCAGACGACGCGGACCTGCCCGGGATCCTGTCCGGGATCCAGGTCCACGACGGGCCTCCGCGCGGTGCCCGGCTGACCCGGGTCGCGGTGATCCAGGACCACGCCGCCCAGACCTGGGCTGCCACCGCGAGGGTCGTCCACCCGGGACTCGGCAGCGCCGAGGGAGGGGCTCGGCACCGGATGGGGGAGGGCCTAAGCCAGCTGCTGGAGGTCCTGGCGCGCACCGACCTGGCTCGGATGCTCGTGGTGCAGGTCCGCACGGTTCCTGACGACGGCGCCGAGCGGGCACAGTGGGTCGCCGAGAACCGTCGCCCGGACGGTCCGGCCCTGTCCCGGCGGGTCAACGACGACCTGGCGGTGAACCTCACCGCGGCGTCGGTACGCACCGAGGCGTTTGTCACCGTCGTGGTCGCCGAGGCGGTCCTGAGCGGGCCGGCCCGCCAGTGCGGGGGTGGCCTCGAGGGCCGCGCCAGGGTCCTGTACGGGCTGCTGGGCGAGGTCGAGAGCCACCTGCTCGGGGCGGTCGGCTGCGCCAGCGTGGACTGGCTGGACTCGCCCGCCCTCTCGGCGGCGGTGCGGACCGGGTTCGCCCCCGGCGACCGGGCCGCCCTGGTAGCGGCCGCCGCGGATGCGCGCGCCCACCCGGGC
>PKWT01000053.1 GCA_003132125.1 Micrococcales bacterium
GGCTCACCTCGGCCAGCAGACGGATGACCTCGCCCTTGTATCGGCGCAAGGTTCGCCCACTCCAGGCGAGCGAGCGGACATAGAAACGCAGCTGACCGCCGAGGTCGTCGAGGGCTGTGACGGGTCGACCGGCCAGTTTCTGGAGGCGGGTTGACCTGCGATGGGCCGTCTTGATCTGGGTCATAGCTTTCCTGGGACAACTTGGAAGTACACGGCTGTGGCCACGAAGTTGACGACGAACAGCAACATGAAGGTGATCACCACGCTCTGGTTGACGGCATCGCCGACGCCCTTCGGACCGCCGGCGGCGTTGAGACCCTTGTAGGCGGCGACCACCGCCGCGATGACGCCGAAGATCAGGGCCTTGATCTCGCCCGCCCACAAGTCGGGAACCTGGGCAAGAGCAGTGAAGGACGCAACGTATGCCCCCGGCGTACCGCCCTGGATGATCACGTTGAAGAAATAGCCGCCGCACACGCCGACCACCGAGACCAGACCGTTGAGCAGAACGGCGACCAGCATCATGGCGAGCACGCGGGGAACGACCAGGCGCTGAATCGGGCTGATCCCGAGGACCTCCAGAGCGTCGATCTCCTCGCGGATCTTGCGCGAGCCCAGGTCTGCGCAGATCGCCGACCCGCCGGCTCCGGCGATGAGCAGCGCCGTCACGATCGGGGAAGCCTCGCGGATGACCGCCAGCACGCTCGCCGCGCCGGTGTAGGACTGGGCGCCCAGCTGGCGGGTGAGGGTGCCGAGCTGGAGGGCGATGACCGCCCCGAACGGGATGGACACCAGCGTCGTCGGCAGGATCGTGACGCTGGCGACGAACCAGGACTGCTGGATGAGCTCCTTGCCCTGGAACGGCCGCCGCGGCAGAGCCCTCAGCACGTCAAGGGCGAAGGCGAAGAAGGACCCTGTCTGTCTCAGGACTCCGGAGACGGCTCCGGAGACAGCTCCGGAGGCGGCTCCCGTGAGGCTCATGTCTTGGCCATCCCGTGCGCGGGGTTGGCCGACTGGAACGACCCCGGAGGCGGGGTCACTCCGTTCGCCCGACCCCACTCGCCTGCCGGGCGCGCCGACGGACGAACCATGCCGTTGCTCGTGTCGAGCTGAAGCGGGATGGGCGGCAGCGGCGGCAGCTCCTGGCCCGACTCGGCAGCAAGCTCGTCAGCATCCTTCTCCTCAGACATGCCGATCGGGCCGATGCGCTGGGCATTGAGGAACTGGCGGACCACCGGCTCCTCGCTGGAGAGCAGCATCTCGCGAGGCCCGAACATGGCCAGATGCCTGTGATAGAGCAGGCCGATGTTGTCGGGCACGGTGCGCGCCGTGTTGATGTCGTGGGTGACGATCAGGAACGTTGCCTGGATCTGCGCGTTGAGATCGACGATCAGCTGGTTGAGGTAGGCCGTGCGGACCGGGTCGAGGCCGGAGTCCGGCTCGTCGAAGAGGATGATCTCCGGGTCGAGCACCAGGGCGCGGGCCAGACCCGCCCGCTTGCGCATCCCACCGGAGATCTCGCCGGGCAGCTTGCCCTCGGCACCCTGCAGCCCAACCAGCTCGATCTTCTCGCCGACGATCGACCTGATCGCCGCCTCGGTCTTCTTCGTGTGCTCGCGCAACGGAAAGGCGATGTTGTCGTAGAGGTTCATCGAACCGAACAGCGCGCCGTCCTGGAAGAGCACGCCGAAGAGCTTGCGCATCTCGTAGAGCTGATGCTCGCGCACTTTGGTCAGGTCCCGGTCGTTGATCCAGATCGCCCCCCGCTCGGGCTTGAGCAGTCCCACCAGCGTCTTGAGGAAGACGGACTTGCCGGTGCCGGAGGGGCCGAGCATTACCGAGATCTCGCCGGCGGGCAGGGTCAACGTCACGTCGCTCCAGATCACCTGGGACCCGAATGACTTGGTCAGTCCTTCAACCCTGATCTCGACGCCCACTGCTCCACCTCACTCGGGTTCTCCGCAATCCATTTCATAGAGAACGAGCAGGTGGCCCGGAGGTTACGGACGTGAGTTCTCGGTCGTGATGGGGGCGCACCGTCCCCATCGGCAAGAAACTGCGGCTCAGACGCTGACAAAACACCCAAAGGTGACGGAGACTGTCCGGACAGGGAGGTCACTATCGGTTGGCGTGAAGGCATCGGTGGCGCGACTTCGCTGACGCCTTTTGGTCATGTCGCCGTGGCAGATCACGGCCTCCCCTTTGCGACCCGGACATTCCTGGACAGCCTCTGGGTCGCCCTGTCCGTGACCGACGACGCCGCCGCCCGGACCCCCACGTCCGGAGGCTCGCGCTCCTCGGTCCAGACCGCGGGGGTCGCGCCTCCCGACATGGATCGCGTGGCCGCCCTTGTCGAGCTTGCCCAGGGTGGGGATGCCGACGCGTTCGGAATGCTCTACGAGAGGTACGTCGATCTGGTCTACCGCTATATCTACGTGCGGGTCGGCTCGTCCCACGTGGCTGAGGACCTCACCTCCGAGACCTTCATCCGAGCGTTGCGTCGGATCGACTCGTTCAGCTGGCAGGGCAAGGACATCGCCGCGTGGTTCGTCACCATCGCGCGCAACCTGATCACCGACAACGCCAAGTCCGCGCGATTTCGCATGGAGGTCACCACGGCCGACATGATCGACGCCGACCGGCAGGTCGAAGGCCCCGAGAACGAGGTGCTCGCAAATCTGCGCGACACTCGCCTGTTTGAGGCGATCAAGACCCTCAAGCCCCAGCAAGCCGAGTGTCTGGTCCTGCGGTTCATGCACGGCCTCTCACTGGCCGAGACCGCCCTGGTGATCGGCAAGTCCGAGGGCGCGGTCAAGCAGCTGCAGCTTCGAGCGGTCCGTGCCCTGCATCGGGAGCTCGGGGGCGAGGTGCCATGAGTGCGCCGGACCCACCGTCCACGTAACTTCACCCCCACGAGTTCGTTCTCAATACAGCAGATCGCAACAGAGACAGCAGGTCGCAACAGAGTCATAACCACCCGCCCCGAATGCCAA
>PKWT01000182.1 GCA_003132125.1 Micrococcales bacterium
CCTTGGCGCCGCTGACCGTCGAACAGGCCGAACGCATCCTCACCAGGGACTTCGCTGCCGCCCAACAGGGGGCAACGACCACTGGCGGGGCCGCGCAAGCGGCGCTCAGCACGGCATACGCGGGTCAAGGGCTGCGGGCCGTGGAGGCGCGGATCAGGCTCGCGGCGATCCAGCCTTCGGCCGCAGACTCCCCCCTCCTGGCACCCGAAAAGCCCCTGCTGCTGGCCGTCCCGCGAGGTTTTGGCTATCCCCGGGTCATGGTCGCGCAGACCGTGGCCGCGGAGGGCAGCCTTCCCGTCCTGCACCTGCTCACGTCCCCCGATGCCTTGACGCCATACCGCATCACCGCGTCGGCGACGATGATGCCGGCATCCACAGTCAAACCCTTCGACCCGTTGAACCAAGGTTCCCCGTTGGTGACGGACGGCAAGGGGCTCGCGGTGAGTGATACCGCGCTGCTGAAGGCCTACGCCGAGGCGATGGCCTTTCCGGCCAAGCCCGTGACGGCGCCACCGTTCGTCGCGGACCCCTTCTCATCCCAGGTGCGCGTCCGAGCTGCGGCAGTCGCCAAATCGGTGGTTACCCAGGCGAAGTTCTCCCAGGTCCACAAAGTCGTTCCCAACTCGGTGTATGCCGTGCGGCAGGCGGACGGCGGCGCGCTGGTTTTCGGCGTCATCATCCGTACGGACTCCTTCGCAGTGAAGTCGGGTCAGGCCGTCAACACCGTTGCCAACAAAGCGTTTGTCCTGCTCAGTGGCAAGAAGAAGGTTACCAAGTCAGCCTCGATCACTACCGTGGAGTTCGTGGTGTTCTCCGTGCCACGTGGCACGGGCAGAGCCACCTTGGTTGCGGCCTCCGAACAGGTCGTCGCAGGGTCGGGCTCGTGATCGGGTCGATGTCAGGGACAATGAGCCCATGACTTCGCACCCCACAAGCTCGGCTTCCTTTCGCGGCGCCGTGGACCTGTCCACGCTCAGCCATTCGACGCCCGCGCCCGGACCGGCAGCAGGCAACGGACTGGTTGTCGAGGGCACGGACGGCGGCTTCCAGACCATCGTCGCGGGTACCCAGAAGGTTCCGGCGGTCGTGGTCCTGTGGTCGCAGCGGATGCCAGCCTCGGCGGACTTTGTCCAGGTGGTCACGTCCGTGGCGGCGTCGTACGAAGGGCGTTTCCAGGTCGTCTCGGTCGACGTCGACGTCAATCCTGGTCTGCTGCAAGCTTTCCAGGTCCAGTCCGTGCCCATGACGCTGGGGCTGGTGGCAGGTCAGCCGGTGCCGCTGTTCTTGGGCGCTCAGCCTGCGGAGCAGGTACGTGTCTACGTGGACGAGCTGCTCAAGCTTGCGGCCGAGCATGGCGTGACCGGCCGGGTTGCACTCGAGGCGCCCGCTGAGGCTGAGGTGGAGCCCGAGCTGCCGCCTCTGCACCAAGAGGCGTTCGAGGCGATCGAGCGCGACGACCTTGACGCTGCCGCTGCTGCCTACACCAAGGCGTTGGCACAGAACCCGGCCGACGGCGATGCAGCGGTCGGCCTTGCCCAGGTCAAGCTCATGCAGCGCACCGCCGGTGTCGACCTCCAGGCGGCTCGTGCGGCGGCAGCAGAGAACCCCACCGATGTCGCAGCCCAGATGCTGATGGCCGACCTTGACGTCCTTGGGGGCCACGTCGAGGACGCCTTCGTTCGACTGATCGACACGGTACGCGCGACCGCGGGCGATGAGCGTGACACCGTGCGTGAGCACCTGGTGGAGCTCTTCGCGGTCGTCGGCGCGCACGACGAGCGGGTTCTGAAGGCCCGTCGAGCGCTGATGAGCGCGTTGTTCTGAGGAACAGCGTGTTCGTGGAGCCGCGGATACGGACGTGAGGTCGCTTCACAAGGCTGATCGCCTGCGCGAGGCTGATCCCGTGAGCAAAGATGACGGGGTGCAGGGCGAGCGTGTTGAGCTGAGTCTGCCCGGGTCCGACAGAGGACTGGGCATGATTCGGCACGGCCACTACGGCCGTCCCGTGCTGGTGTTCCCCAGCGAGGGAAGTCGTGCGGAGGACTTCGCTGACAACGGCATGATCACGGCCGTGCAGTGGTTGGTCGACGAGGGGCGCGTGACGTTCTTCTGCGTTGACGCGTTCGACGCGGGGGCGCCGTCCGGGCAGTCTGTTTCGGTTGCGAAGAGTGCGCAGGATCACGCGCTATACCAAGGATGGCTCGAGCAGGCGGTCGTGCCCGCGATGTTCGAGATCCTCGGAGGGCACGAAGACATCATCACCCTTGGGGCGTCGGTTGGCGCCTACCAAGCCATGCAGTTCGCCTTCCAAAGAGCAGATCTGGCCCCCTTGGCGATCGGGCTGTCGGGCAACTATGACGTGGGGACCTGGCACGCATGGGGCCACCAAGGGGCTGGGACGTACTTCACCAACCCCACCGACTACGTTGCCAGTCTCGATGAAGACCACCTGGCCTGGCTGCGCAGGCGCCTCTCGATCCTGCTCGTGTGCGGTCAGGGGGAGCAAGAAGCACATCCCACGGGGGCACTGCCGTCGACACGGAGGTTCGCAGAGCTGTTGAGTGGCAAAGGGATTGCGCACCAGCTGGACATCTGGGGCAATGACGTCAGTCATGACTGGCCCTGGTGGGGGCGTCAGCTGGCCCATCACCTCCCTCGATTCTGCTGAGATCTGGATGAGCGGCAGGGGCAGCTGCCGGAACCGGAGTGCCCTCTGCGCCCAGGGCGAGACCTCGCGTCGGCGCTAGAGTCGGGCCATGACGGAAGCACCGAAGCTGGCCCAGCCCACCGAGGCTGGCCAGCCGATGGCCGGCCGCCCCATGAAGGCGTGGGTCCAGGTGCCGCCGACCCATGAGACGCAGTGGGCAGATCTTGCACGCAAGGCAGAGGCCGGCCTTGACGGCTGAGTCGTGAGAGACCAGCCGTCGATACGTCCAAGGGTTGCGGCGTACGTCGTGCGACGGCTTGGAGATGGAATCGAGCTGTTGGTGTT
>PKWT01000111.1 GCA_003132125.1 Micrococcales bacterium
AGAAACACCGACTCGGGGATGCTGTGTGTGACGAACAGGATCGTCGTCCCGGTGGTCTCCCAGATCCGCAGGAGCTCCTCATTGAGACGATCACGGGTGATCTCGTCCAGGGCACCGAACGGTTCGTCCATGAGCAGCACGCGGGGCCGGCAGACCAGCGCGCGAGCAATCGACACGCGCTGCCGCATGCCACCCGAGAGCTCGTGCGGGAAGGCGTTCTCTCGACCCTTGAGCCCTACGAGTGCCAGTTGTTCCTCCGGGGACTCAGCGTCGGACCTCGCGGCCCGGCCGACCTGCAGAGGCAGCCGGACGTTGTCAATCGCCGAACGCCACGGCAGGAGGGCAGCGTCCTGGAAGACGAAGCCGAGCTCGCGCGCGGTGCGCGCCTGTTCCGGGCTACTGCCCAGGACGGACACGGTGCCGGCTGCGGGGGACAGCAGATCCGCGACGACCCGCAGCAGTGTTGATTTGCCGCAGCCGGACGGCCCCAGAAGTGAGGTGAAGCCGTGTTCGGGAAGGTTCATCGTGACGTCCTGAAGCGCCGTAATGCGGCCGCGGTCGGTGTCGAACGTCACCGTCACGTTGTTCAACGACACGGCGCATTCATCCAGGACCGGCTTCACCGGATTCGACACGGTGGACGCGGTCGACATCAGACCTTCGGCCGCTGGCCGGCCGTCGCGTCCAGAATGTCGAAGTTGGCCACATCGGTCAGTGAGGGGACCTTGCCCTTGAACTGGCCCAGGGACTTCCACATGTCGAGCTGACGCTGCCAAACGTCTTTGTTCATCGTTCCCCAGCCGTCCTTGACTGTGGCGTCGGTGAACTCGTACTTCAGCAGGACCTGACCCTGGGCCATCATGTCGTCCTTGTTCAGGTTCGGGGCCAGTTTCACCAAGAAGTCGACCGACTCCTTGAGGTTTTCCTTGGCGTACTTCCACCCCTCAGCGCTGGCGGCAAGGAACTTGGTGAGCGTCTCCTTGTCGTTCTTCAGCATCTGATCAGTGGTGTAGTACGGGTTGGCGTACAGCTGGATGCCGGCATCCCACAGACGCATGACCTGGTAGTCCGTGCCCAGCGGCCGCAACGCAGCCACGTTGCTGACCCACCCGGTCCACACGTCCACTCGGCCGGTGGTCAGCGGCGTGACGTCGCTGCCTACCACGACGACCTTCACGTCGGCGGGGTTGATCTTGTTCGCTGCCAGCAAGGCGGTGAGCAGTATCTGGCCCGTCGCCTGCGTTCCGACGGTCTTGCCGATCAGGTCCTTCGGTTCCCGAACGGGCTTATCCGACTTGGAGAAGAACGCATAAGGGTGTTCCTGAACGCCCACGGCGAACGCCTTGGTCGGGATGCCCTGGGAACTGGCCAGCATCAAAGAAGGGCTGGATGAGATCTGACCGATCTGGCTCCGGCCACCTGCCACCATCGTCAGGCCGTCGATGCTCGGTCCTCCAGGGGTGATCTTTACGTCCAGCCCGTTGTCTGCGTACCACCCCTTGCCGATCGCGACCGCCTCGCCAAGTTGCCCGTTGTCCAGCAGCCAGCCGAGTTGCATGGAGACTGCTGTCTTTCCGCCTCCGGCGACCGTAGTCTTTCCGGCGCCGGTGGCGGCGCCGTTCGCTGGCTGGCTGCAGCTGGCAAGCAGTGAGGGAGCCACCACCGCCGCGCCTAGCAGTAGACCGCCGCGTGTCAACAAGTGCCGTCTGCTCAAGCCTGAATCAGTCATCGAACATCCATTCGTGAAGGGGTAGCCGCGGGTGCGGTCAACCCGTATCGGGGAAAGAAATGCCACATCGACCGCTTCCAGCGGTCAGCGTGAGGGCGGAGCGTGATCAGAAGGTGGGCGGAGTGATGATCCAAACGGCCTTCACGACGTCTGTCCCGGTATTGCGGTACCAGTGCGGAGTGGTGCTTGAGTAGGTGATCGAGTCGCCTGGGCCCAACTCGTACCGGGTCCCGTCCAGGAAGACTTCGTGACGCCCCTGAAGGACAAGCCCGAACTCCTCGCCGGCGTGTGTGAACGGAGTATCAGAGGTGTCGTAGCCGGGTGGCGCCTCGACCCAGATGGCTTCCAGCGCGCCGTCGAGTCCGGGCGACATCAGCGCGTGCACGGCGTCCACCTCGCCTGAGGAATGAATGTCCAGGTTGCGTCGCTCGCTGGCCCGAACCACCGGAGAGGTCTCTTCTGCGGTGTGAAAGAGGCGCCCGATCGGCACATCCAAGGCGTGGGCCATCTGAACCAAGGTGTTGAACGATGGGTTCCCACGACCGCGTTCGATCTGACTGATGAGACCGATGCTGACCTCGCTCGTGTGGCCAAGCTCTTCAAGGGTCAGGTCGCGCATCTTGCGCAGCGACTTCAGCTGACGACCCACCGTCTTCATGAGGGCCTGCGTGTTGGGGCGTTCGGCAATGCCGTGATCCTCGGTCAATGGCAGCGTCATCTGATCTGGTCCTGACGTCTTGGGACGAGCGGGTGTTTCATTTGAACAGCAATACTTCATCCGCGTCAAGAGTAGATTGAAAATATTCAATAGACGAGTCACTGCTCGACGAGCAGAGCTGCCTTCTGCTTCTTTGCCATATCGCTTCGGGCAGGCACGCCGCCCCAGACCGGACGCCGAGTCGGAGGTCCGCTTGTCAGTGCTGGATGGGCACTCCACTGAGTGGGGCGGGCCGGCCCATGCCGGTCAAGGATCCCCAATCAAGACGGGCATGCCGCCGTAGGCTCTTGGATGTGGCGGCTCCGAGAAGCGTGGATCAACGCATAGTGGACACCCGGCAGCGACTGGAGCACGACGTCGACGCGTGGGTAGCGACTACCAGCCCTGATCGTCCTTGGCTGATCCCGCTGTCCTTTCTCTGGCACGAGGATCGACTCCTCTTTGCCACCAATGCCAACTCGCCGACCGCAGTGAATATCGGCCTGGTGCGACGGGTCCGCGTTGCCTTGGGACAGTGCGTGACGTGGTGATCATTGATGGTGATGCGGACCTCGCTCCGTCCGCGACGCTGTCCAGCGCCGAGGTCGAGGCCTACACGACGAAGCACAACTCCGATCTGCGGACCTGGGCAGACACCGTCATTCACGTCGCCCCACTGCGCGTCCAAGCCTGGAGAGAGGAGAACGAGATCGCCGGGCGCACCATCATGCGGACCGGGGTGTGGGTTTCCAGCCCATGACGACCTGCGCCGATGGCGGCGCCGCGATCACGGCACTTCTGGGACATCCAGATCACCATCCGTCATCGGGATGGTCGACGGTCGCCAAGGCACGACTGCGCCGGCTGGCCCGCCGCCAATTTCGCGTTTGACAGCCTGGGCGGTTGATCGCGTTGGAGAGGCGGGAGTCTCGCCCGGCGGTCGGGGTTGCAGCCGATTGACAGCATCTGTTGAGGCACATCCCAGGGATGATCGGCATGCTGTCTCTACCGCATCTCTGACTCTGTCACCGGGAGCGGCACCGGGAGGTAGTGATGCCTATGACGTTCACCGACAGACGACCTGCCACATCAAGGACAGTAAGCGATGACGCGTCCGCCCTTGTCGGCGCGACCAGCGTGGACGCCCCGGAGACAGCCCCACCCGCACCCCGGCCGGCTACGCCTGCACGAGTGCACCCGTCGCGGCGTGCTGACCCCCCACCGTGCAACGACCCTTCCTACTACCTTGGCTAAGGCACGGTCGCTGTCGGCTCGCGACCCGCACTCGACCCCGCACACCGCTGTGAGGCCACCGATGATGAGTGACAGCAGGCAACTGTCGACCGCGATGAGCGTAACCCTGTCCGCTGAGCTGGAGGGCAGGGTCCCGGCTGATCTTGTCGCCGACCTGGTCCGGGCCGTCCTGGACGAGAGCCGGCGCTCTGCCCACGAACGAGGCGTCGAGCCGTCGATGGCCGAGGCCCGGCAACGCCTGGAGCGCTTCATCCGCGCCCGCTCATCTGTGTAACAAGAACAACCGGGCAACCAGAACAAACCGGCGACGAGCCGAACGCCATGGAGCAGTGCTGATTCCACAGACACGGGAGGAAGCCGATCGTGAGCACCATCATCATCACCGTCGACACCAAGGAACCCAACCAGCTGCTTGCCAGCACGGTCCGGGCCATGCGCCGAAGCCTGGATGTCAGCGCGGCTGCGCTGGCAAGGGCATCCGGTATCGCTCGCCACAGCATCGAGGCCATCGAGGCCGGCGGCACCACCACACCCGCCCAGCGTCACCACATCACCGTTGCCCTCGGCTCGCTGTCAAACAACCGTGCTACCCAGGCTCTCCCCTCAACTACACCAGGAGACGATGGCGCGTGGTTGCCGGGTGCGGCCGTCGCTGCAACCCCAACCAGGCGCCGCGTGAAGGCACCCGCGCTCGCTGGCCAGTGAGAACACCCCGGTAGGACAAGCACTGTTTGCAGCGTGCCGACGAGTGACGCCAGCGCCGAACAGCACGGACTGCTCGAACACCGGGGTGCAGCCCAGTGCCAGCGCCCGATCCTGGGATGGCCCGAGCGTTTCCCGAAAAGTGTCAGGCGTTGATCGCCGTGTCCTGGCCGATGTGGCTGATCGCNNACCCCGTCGCGGTACGTGGCCTCGATGGCCTCGGTGGCGAGGTTGTCGCCCAAGAACAGCTGCCGGCTGAACACGCCCCGGGGGCGTTCAACGGCCACCATCTCTTGGTTCGGGTCTCGGGCGGGGGTTTCGGCGCGCACCATGAGGGTGTTGCGCTCGACGTCGAGACTGAGGGAGTCCGCGTTGACGCCGGGCAGGTCGAACTCCTCGATCGAAGGGTGTTTCGGGCGGGACATCTCTTCGTCACGTGGACCAACCAAGCCTGGGAGCCGCGTCAGAGATCAGGTCGGTCTCGCCCGTGCCCTTGTGCCTACGATCTTCCGAAGTGCTGGCTGCGGCGAAGACCACAGGTAGTGTCCTCAGAACTGCGCTTCCCCTAGACCTTGGTGGCGCGAGCTTGTCCCCTGCGCTGCTCTAGATCCCCGGTGGCCGTTGCCCGGTTTTGGGACCACCGAAACGAGCACCCAGACGGCACANNCGTCGACCTTGTTGGTCAGTGCACCCAGACGGCACAGCCACCAAGGAAGCCGGACCACACCCCGGCACCTTGTGGCGTCCGCGGCGCCGACCAGGTCTCGACCCTGAGGGCGGGCCGCTTGGCCAAAGGCCCGGCGCAGGTCAGGGCGCACGCCGTGGGCCAGGTGGTGGTCCTTGGGGTTGCCGGACCGCTCAGCGATGTCATCGAGGAGCTGGACCGGGCCATCCAGCTGGCTTTGGCCGACGGACCCCGCGGGGTTGTCTGCGACCTGTCCGGCGTGCTCGAAGGTGCCGAACCCGACACGCTGGAGGTGCTCGCGGCCGCCGGCCGGCATGTGCGGAACTGGCCCGGGACCCCCGTGGCCATGGCCAGCCCCGACCCTCAGGTTCGGCACGCGCTCGACGTTGCGCCCCAAGGCGGGCACCTGATCGTGGCCACGTCGGTGCTCTCCGCGGTGTCCGAGGTGCGGAGAGCCCCCGCCCCGACCGGGCAGTGGCTACGGCTCGCGCCGCACCCGACCGCGCCGCGTGCCTCGCGTAACTTCGTGACTCGTTCCCTGCTGGACTGGGGGTTGGGCCGGGTCATTTCCCCCGCATGCCTGGTGGTCAGCGAACTGGTGACCAACTACACGATGTACGCCGGGACCGACATTGACCTGTCCATCGCCTGGAACCTGGGGGCCCTGCGGCTGACCGTTCGAGACAACAGCCCCAGCTGGCCGCATCAACTGCATCCAGATCTGCAAACCCACGGGCGGGGACTCACCATCGTCACTGCCCTCTCGCGCGCGTTCGGGGCCTTGCCCACCGCCGACGGCGGCAAGGTCGTCTGGGCCGTACTCGAGGCCCAGGCAAGACTGCTTGTCCAGCCCACGCCGTCCTGACCGGGCGACCACCGCCCGGGAGCCGCAGGCCAGATCAGTTGACGTGTCTCGATGCTCGCCGGACAGCGGCCACGAAAACCGCCCGCAGACGGCCATGAGATCTGCCGCACGCGAACCCGTCTGCCTCGCGGCAGCCCGCGGTTGAGGCTCCCAGGGTTGCTGTTGTCGGTGCTGCAGCGCCGTTCGCCCCCAGAGGGGACACCGTGAAGTCTGCTGGGAGGCGGGACCGGACTAGGTTGACGACCCGCCCGTTGCTGATGATGTGACGTCCTCCACTACCTGCGCTATCTGCGAGCGAGCCCGGTCGGTGTGATGGCAAGCGGCAAGGTGGTCACCACCCACCTCGACGTACTCCGGCTGGTCGCTGGAGCAGATTGAGGTGGCCAGGTGACAACGGGTGTGGAAGCGGCACCCCGTGGGCGGGTTGATCGGAGACGGCGGGTCTCCCGGGAGCATGATGCGCTGAGCCATCTTGCGGGTCCGGCGACGGTCCACCTGAGGCGAGGCAGAGAGCAGTGCTTGGGTGTACGGGTGTGACGGCTGGGTGAACAGGTCGGCGGTGGCGGCGGTCTCGACCATCTTTCCGAGGTACATGACTGCTGTCCGGTCCGAGACGTGACGCACCACGGCGAGGTCATGCGCGATGAACACGAGCGCGATGCCCAATCGGCTCTGCAGGGAACGGAGCAGGTTCACGACCTGCGCCTGGACCGACACGTCGAGGGCGGACACCGGCTCATCGCACACGAGGACCCTGGGCTCCAGTGCGATCGCCCGTGCGATGCCGATCCGCTGTCGCTGACCTCCGGAGAATTGGTGAGGGAACCGCGACATCATGTCGGGCGACAGGTTCACCATCTCCAGAAGCTCCGCGACCCGCTCCCGGCGGGCAGACTGCTTGGCCTGGATGCGGTGCACGGTCAGCGGCTCAGCGATGAGGTCGAAGACCGTCAGCCGGGGGTTCAGTGATGTGTAGGGATCTTGGAAGACCATCTGAATGTCACGACTGAGCGCCCTCCGTCCGGCCGCGCGCAGACTGCCCACATCCTTGCCGCCGACCTCGATCCTGCCGGCGTCCGGCTTCTCCAAGCCGACCAGCATCCTGGCCAAAGTCGTTTTGCCACAACCGGATTCGCCGACTATGCCGAGCGACTCGCCCCGGTGCACGGTCAGGGTCACGTCATCGACCGCGCTGACCCGGACGCGGCTTAGGCCCGCGCGACCAGCGAGGAAGGTTTTGCTCAGATTGGTGGCCTGCAGGACAACTTCAGCGTTCGACACGAATGACCTCCTCTGTGCGCAGGCAAGCGGCCGCACGATCAGCGGCCACGGAGACCAACTCGGGGCGGGTGACATGGCACTCGTCGAGTGCCCACGCGCACCGGGGGTGGAACGCGCATCCGGAGGGCAGCGCCGAAGGCACAGGCGGGCTCCCTGGGATGACGGGCAGCTCTGAGCCAATTCGACCTGCCTGAGGCACCGAGGTGAGCAGGGCCTCTGTGTAAGGGTGCGCGGGTTGGCTGAACAGCGCGTCGGCACTGGCCGTCTCGACGATACGACCGGCATACATGACTGCGACCTTGTCGGCGACCTCGCAGACCACCCCGAGGTCATGGGTGATCAGCAGGACCCCCATGTCCAGCTCTCGACGGAGACGGTCGAGTAGTTCGAGGATCTGGGCCTGCACGGTGACGTCGAGCGCCGTGGTGGGCTCGTCCGCGATGAGCAGCTCGGGCTCCAGCGCGATGGCCATCGCGATCAGCAGGCGCTGTCTCATGCCGCCGGAGAACTGGTGGGGGTAGTCGTCAATGCGGGACATCGCTCCCGGGATCCCGACCAGCGACAGCATCTCACCTGCCTTCAGCCGTGCCTGCTTCTTCGACGCCCCTTGGTGCTGGCGGTACAGCTCACCGATCTGGTCGCCGATCGACAGCACCGGGTTGAGTGCTGACAACGCGTCCTGGAAGATCAGGCTCATCGTCGACCCCCGCAGTTTGCGTAGCTGCTCCGGGCTGCATGTGAGGAGGTCGGTGCCGGCGACCTCCAGGGACTCCGCCGAAACGTCGGCCGAACTGCCAGCGTGCAGCCCCATGATGGCCCGAGCCGTCGCCGACTTGCCCGATCCCGACTCACCCAGCAGGGCCAGCAGCTCGCCGCGGGCCACGTCCAGGTTGACGTCGCGGACCGCCGGGATCGGCCCGCGACGGTTGTGGAAGCTGACCGACAGACCGCGTACCCGCAGGGCGGCGGTCTGCATACCGGGGTCCCGGGGCGGCTGTGAGTGATCGGTCGATACTGCGGTCATGGCACTCCTTGGACGGGCAGCGTTCGCGTCAGTATGCCGAATTACTTCATCAAAGGCTAGGCATTGCTGAAATTCACTCAAAACCTTGACGCAAGCACCGCAATGCTGCAAGACTCCGCCGCGACCGGCCTCGAGCGAACACGGCAAGCGCCTCGCCTCCACCCTCGTGGCTCGACCCCATTCCCCATCCCAAGGAGAGCCACCGTGCTAGAGCCCGCAGAGCAGTACAAGAAGTATCGCTCCTACAGCTACCTCGAGGCGGGTGTCGACTACCCTGACATCCCCATGGCCAAGGAGGTCGACCGCGTCCCCCGGTATGCCGGTCTGGCCCTGTCGGAGGAGCAGAAGGATCGCACCGAGACCCTGTTGCGGGACAACGTCGTCATCTCCCTGCACGATCACCCCTCGGTCTTCCCGGAAAACCTCGATCGGGACATGCGTGCCTACATCCGAACAGGACGAGAGCTCACCGGGTACGACGGCCTGGCCCGATCCGGGATGACCGCCGTCTTCGACAACGTCATGGATGGCACATGCACCATCAGCAGCGAAGGCGGCTGGAAATGGGTCGACGTCCTGCACGACCTCGGTATGCGCATGTCCGACCTCGCGCACCAGGACTACATCGTCAAGGGCGAGTCCCTGCAGGATATCCGGACCGCGCACGCCGAGGGTCGTATGGCCCTGGTCTTCGCTCTGGAAGCCGCCACCATGATCGAGAACGAGGTGGACCGCCTCGACATCCTCTACGGTTTCGGCGTCCGGCAGATAGGCATTGCGTACTCGGAGGGCAACTCCCTCGGCAGTGGCCTCAAGGAGCGGGGCGACGGCGGCCTGACCTACTTCGGCGAGACCGCTGTCAACCGCATGAACAAGCTCGGCATGGCCATCGACATCTCCCACTCCGGAGACGTCACCTCGATGGATGTGATCAAGCATTCGAAGAAGCCGATCTTCATGACCCACTGCGGCTCCCGCGAGGTCTGGCCCACCAACCGGATGAAGCCGGACGCGCTCATCAAGGCTATGGCCGAGCGTGGCGGCGTGATCGGTCTCGAGGCTGCACCACACACCACCTTGTCCAAGGCTCACCCGGCGCACTCTCTCGAGTCGGTGATGGACCACTTCACGCACCTGGTCGATGTCGTCGGCATCGAGCACGTCGCCTTCGGGCCCGACACGCTGTTCGGCGACCACGTCGGACTGCATGACGCGTTCAGCGCCAACCTGTCCATCAGCCAGGCCCACGGCCATGTCGAGTACGAGAAGCAGCCGTACGTTGACGGCTTGGAGAATCCCGCCGAGTGCTTCTACAACATCATCGGCTGGCTGGTGTCCAACGGCTACTCCGACGACGAGATTACCGCGGTCGTCGGCGGCAACATTGTTCGCGTCCTTGAGGAGGTCTGGATCTGATGAGTACACAACGAGGAGCTATGAATCTGATGAAAGCACAACGCCTGATTCGTGTCTGCGTGATCGGCGCTGTGGGAGCCGTCCTGGCGGCCTGTGCCCCGAGTGCACCTCCCACGCAGAGTAACGCTGCCGGTTCGTCCCCGTCGGACACACTCACCGTCGCGACGACCACCGACGTCGTCAACCTCAACCCGTTGTTGGGCAACAGCCGCACGGACGACTGGGTGACCGACCTGATGTACCCCCGGTTGCTCACCGTCAGCGCGAACGGCTCCAAGGAGCCCTACCTCGCGACCAAGTGGGGCTACAGCGCCGACGGCAAGACCGGCTTCTTCGACCTTCGCAACGATTTCACCTGGAGCGACGGCCAGAAGCTCACGGCCACGGACGTCGCGTACACCATCAACACGATCAAGACCCAGAACCCCAAGGGCAACGTGGTCAGCGGGTTCATGAGCAACCTGGGCAAAGCCACCGCTGTCTCCCCCACGCGCGTCGAGCTGCAGCTGAACAAGCCCGACAGCATCGTGGTCCCCGAGATCGGCTTCTGGATGACCGTGGTCCCTGAGCACATCTTCAGCAAGCAGGCGAAGATCGATGACTTCGCCAACGCCTCCGACTGGGTCAGTGCCGGTCCGTACCGGCTCTCCTCGATCGCCAAGGGACAGAGCTACACGCTGGATCGGGTCGAGCCGTATCCCATGGCTCCCAACGGCAAGCCGACCCTCGCCAAGGTGGTGTTCAAGGTCTACCCGGACGTGAACACCGAGATCCTCGCCCTGAAGAAGGGCGATGTCGACGTCATCGCCAACGCCCTGCCGCCGGCACAGGTCAAGGACCTCAAGGCCACGAGCGGCATCAGCGTGGCCGAGGTCCCCGGCCTGGGCTTCACCCACATGACCTACAACATGAAGCGCAAGCCGATGGACAACGTGCTCGTCCGACAAGCCCTCGCCCACGCCGTCGACTACAACTCCATTCGTGCGGTAGCCGTGCAGGGGCAAGCCGTCACCGCCAACAACAGTCCGATCACCGACTCACTCAAGGAGTTCGCCGACCCGACGTTGAAGGAGTACACGTTCGACCCCCAGAAGTCCAAGGCGCTGCTCGCACAGGCGGGAGTCAGCAACCTCAAGCTGACGATGATCTACTCGCTGCAGGACCCGGTCATCTCAGCGTGGTCCTCGATGGTCAAGGACAGTGCAGCACAGGCCGGCATCACCATTGACCTCAAAGGGATGGACCGCAACACCTACCTGGCCAAGACGGTCGCGGGTGACTACGACATCTACGCCGGGTCGTTCGCGATCATGGATGAGCCGGTCTCCAATATGGCGCTGCAGTACCTCCCGGACGGGGCGATCAACTACTCACAGGTCAACGACCCGCAGCTGACCTCGCTGATCGAGCAGGCACAGTCCACGATTGACAAGGGCAAGCAGAAATCGCTGGTGCAGCAGGCCGCGGGCTACGTGAACAAGAACATGATCGACAACATCATGTACGTGCAGAACCTGAACGTCGCCTACAGCAGCAAGTGGGACGGCTTCATCACCAAGCCGAGCGAGCTGCTCTCCATCATCGACCCGGCCTCGCTGGCCAACATCCACCAGAAGTAGTTCCCCGGAAAGTCGAGCAGACAGAAGAGCGATGCCTCCCCTTGCCTGGTATGCCTTGCGCAGAGTTGCCCACGGTTTGGTCACTCTCTGGTTCGCGATCACGATCACCTTCCTGTTGCTCCGGCTCCTGCCCGGGGACCCGGCAACGGCGATCGCCAGCACCAACATGGACGCGACCATGCGCCAGGAGCTGCTCACGAAGTACGGGCTGACCGAGTCCCTGCCGATCCAGTACGGCAAGTACCTGGTTCAGCTCGTGCAGGGCAACCTGGGGACGTCGTTCAGCCAGTCCGAGCCGGTGAGCACGGTCTTGATGGCCCGACTGCCCTGGACGCTGTTGCTGACCGGTTCGGCGCTCGTGGTCACTGTGGCCATCGGCATCCCCCTTGGCGTGGTTGCAGCCACCCATGCCAAGGGGGCGCTCGACCGGATCGTCCAGGTCGTCGGCGTGGTGGGGCAGTCGCTGTTTGTGCCCAGCGTCGGCATCTTCCTCCTCTACATTCTTGGGCTGAAGCTGAAGTGGTTCCCGATTGGAGGTGCCCACGATGAGAACGTCTACGGCATCGCGTGGTACCTCAACGTGGGCTGGCATCTGGTGCTCCCCTGCGCCAGCCTGGCCATGGTCTCGCTGGGCTCGTACGTCCTCATCTTGAGGTCGACGCTCATCGAGTCGCTGGGGGAGGACTTCTGCGTCCTCGCGCGCGCCAAGGGCACCCCCGAGCGGATCGTGGTCTGGAAGCACGGACTGCGTAACGCCCTCCTGCCTACGACCACCCTGCTCGGGCTGCAGCTGGGCTTTATGGTCGGTGGCTCGGTGCTGACGGAGACGATCTACGCCTACCCCGGCGTCGGCCGTGCGATCTATGAGTCGGTCATCCGGCTCGACTTCCCGGTGCTTCAGGGCGCCTTCGTGCTGCTCGCCGCGACTGTCGTGGCCGCCAACATGATCACCGACCTGGCCTACGGCCTGCTCGACCCACGGGTGAGGACCGCATGAGTATCATGCTTGCGGACCTGGAGACCGAGCCGGTCGGTCAGCAGGAAAGCGCGGCCGGCGCCACGTGGTACGCCTTCCGTCACAACCCGATGGGGTTGGTGGCGTTGGGCCTCATGCTGGTCCTGGTGCTGGTCGGCCTCGCCGCGCCGTTGATTGTGCACTATCCCAGCGGCTTCACCAGCGACGTCCTGCAGTCCCCCTCCTCCCTGCACTGGTTCGGGACCGATAACCTCGGTCGGGACATCATGGCCGAGGTCGTCTGGGGGACCCGGATCTCCATGACCGTCGGCTTTTGTGCCTCTCTGCTGGCAGTCACGTTCGGCGTGCTGATCGGCATGCTCGGCGCGTACTTTCCCAGAGCAGACACGGCTCTTGGGATGGTCGTCGACCTCTCCCTGTCCCTGCCCGTCCTGCCGCTGATGATCCTGGTGGCCGCGCTGGCCGGACCCTCGCTCGGCACGATCATCCTCGTGATCTCGTTCTTCTCGTGGCCCGAGGTCGCCAGGGTGGTTCGTTCCCAGGCGCTCTCGGTGGTGAACCTGCCGTACATGGACGCCGCTCGGGTGCTCGGCGGCCGGCATCGCTGGATCCTGCGCCGTCACCTGTTGCCTGCGGTCGCGCCGGTGATCACCGTGACGGTTGTCCTGACTGCGTCCCGCGCGGTGATAGCCGAGGCAGGGCTGTCCTTCCTCGGCATGGGTGATCCGAGCAGCTGGTCCTGGGGACGCATCCTCTATGAGTCCCAGCAATCCGGATCCATGACCAGCGCCTGGTGGACGACGCTGTTCCCCTCGGCCGCCATCCTTCTTCTCGTCGTCGCAGCGACCCTGATCGCCATTGCCTACAACGATGCCCGCAACCCGCGCAGCAGGGAGGACTGACATGGCGTTCCGGCAGCGGCTGGACGCGTCGTTCTACGCGACGGTGCAGGAGAACGTGCGCCAGGATTTGGACACCGAGGGGCTCGATGGCATCATCCTCGACCATCCGGACGACGTTGCTTACCTCACCGGCTTCTTCCACCACCCCTGCGAGCGGCCAGTGGTCGTGTACGTCGGACGTGCTGACCCCACCGTGCTGCTCGTGCCGGAGCTGGAGCGCGAGCACGCTCAGTGGCAGGAGGCTGCCGCAGAGGTCGTCACTTACCCCGAGTACCCCGGGGTGGTCGAGCCACTAACCGTCCTGTCGCGCGCCATACCGGCGCGCCGGCGGATCGGGGTCGGGCCGAGCATCAGCATCGGCCGGCTGCGTCTGCTTCAGAGGGCTTTTCCCGCCGCCGAGATCGTCGAGTCCGAGATCGTCACCTTCGCTCGCTACGTCAAGCACCCGCAGGAGATCGCCTTGCACCAGGAGGCGGCACGAATCACCGATGCGATGCTGGAAGCTGGCGTCGGCCTCGTCTCAGACGCGCTGAGGACCGGGGGGACGATGCCGAGCGAGTCCGATCTCGCCGCCCACGTCGGTGCGGTGGGAACGCGGATCATGTACGCCGAGCACGAGAACGTCGTCGTCGTCGGCTTCCTGGCGGGCGGCCTCGTCTATGCCGGAGCCAACAGTGCCAAACCGCATGGGCTGCCATCCGCCTACCGCCTCAGCCCTGGCGACACGTTCATGCTGTCGCTGGGCTGTGCCGTCGGCGGCCGTTTCGTGGAGGGAGAGCGCACGTTCTTCCTGGGTGAGCCCAGCGCGGAGCAGGAGCGCTACTACGAGGCCGTGCGGGCTGCGCAACAGACCGGCATCGACTCACTGCGCCCCGGCATCACCTGTGCCGAGTCGAACGCCCTGTGCCTTGACGTCATCCGCGACGCCGGCCTGGGCCAGTTCCTCCAGCATCGGCAGGGTCATGGAATCGGTGTGGGGATGCACGAACCGCCCTGGCTTGAGGACGGAGACGACACGGTGCTGCAGGAGGGCTTCGTGGTGTCGAACGAACCAGGAATCTACATCCCCGGCCATGCCGGGTACCGCATCTCCGACTCGATGCAGATCACGGCCCACGGCGCCGTGCCGTTCACCCACTTCGCCAAGACGCTCGACGATGTCGTCATCGCAGCCTAGACATCGCCCACATCGCCAGGGAGGCCCCATGTTCGTCCAGATCAACAACAACAGGCTCAACGTCGAGGTGATGGGCCCAGACGATGCTCCCGTCATGATCGTCCACCACGGGGCCCCAGGCCTAGGCACGCTCGCCGAGCCGAAGGCGAGCTTCGGACCTCTCTCCGACGTCTACAAGGTAGTCGTCTTCGACGCCCGCGGCTCGGGGCAGAGCGAAGGCCACGGTCCGTTCACCCACGAGCAGTGGGCGGCCGACGTCGAGGGCCTTCGGCAGTGGGTCGGTGCCGAACGGTTCATCATGGCCGGGGGCTCCTACGGGGGCTTCATCTCGATGGAGTACGCCATCAGACACCCCGAGCGCCTGTTGGCGCTCGTCCTGCGCGACACGTCGGCAGACAACGCCAACGAGGAGATGGCCCGCGCCAATGCCCTAGCCAGCGCACGGGTGGAGCTTGACCTCGGCAAGTTCCGCCGGATCATGGACGGCTCGACCCGCGACAACCCCGACCTGAAGGAGTGCTGGGCGGAGATCCTGCCGCTGTACGACCACGTCTACGACCCTGCGAGCGTCGGGCGCAAAGTGGAGGCGACGACGTACCGCTACGAGACGCACAATTGGGCCTTCACGGAGAACATGCCCCGCTACGACATCAAGTCCCGGCTTTCCCAGATCGCCTGCCCCACGCTGGTCACGGTGGGACGCGGTGACTGGATCACGCCGGTAGCCTGTAGCGAGACGATCACCTCGCTGATCACGGACTCGCGTCTGGAGGTGTTCGAGGAGTCGGGACACTCTCCCCAAGTCGAAGAGGCCGAGAAGTTCCAACGTCTGGTGCGTGAATTTCTCGACGAGGCGCTGTCAAAGGGAGCTGCAGTCTAGGTGTCGATCGCCCCCAACCAGTTCGACGAGCTGGACCGACGCATCATCGTCGCGCTGCAAAATGATGGCCGCGCCAGCTGGACGGAGATCGCCGAGCATTCCGGCACGTCGTTGGCCACCGTCACAAGGCGAGGTCAGCAACTGCTGACCTCGGGCGCGATCCGGATCGGGGTCAGCAGCGACATCAACTCGCCCGGCACCGCCGACATGTTCGTCCTGCGGATCGGATGCCGTGCAGGAACCCAGATGCAGGTGGCCCGAGCCCTGGCCGAGCGGGCGAACTTGCGCTTCCTATGCGTCGTCACCGGCAACTTCGACCTCCTAGCGGAGCTCGTCTGCAAGAAATCGGAGTCGCTGCACGTTCGGCTCATCAACGAGATCCAGGCAATCGACGGCGTCGAGGTGTGCGAGAGCACCCCTGTTCTGCACACCTACAAGGTCACGCAGAGCTGGGCGCAAGGACTGATCTCGGAAAGCGAGCCGACAGCAACTTCGGTGACGGAGCCGCACTCGTGCGACCCGTCCCACTTCGACGAGACCGACCTGCGGATTCTCGAGCAGCTCCGCGAGGACGGTCGCGCCAGCATGCGCTCCGTCGCGGAGGTCCTGGGCGTTAACGAAAGCACTGTGCGACGGCGGTTCGAGTCCATGCGGGAACGTGGCTGCGCGTGGGTGCTCACGCTGGTCGCCGCCTCTGCTCTCGGGTTCCAGTCCGAGATCATCCTTAACATCTCGGTCAGTCCGTCGCGCTTGGACGCGGTGGCCCATGAGCTCGCAACGTACGTCGGCGTCCGCTACCTCGCAGCCACCCTGGACTGCTCGCTCATGTGCGAGGTGATCATGCCCTCCACCCAGGACGTCTACGACTTCGTGACCCACGGCCTGGGAACGATCGACGGCGTACTGGGCTGGACCGCCAACGTCGAGCTCCTGACCCTGAAACGGGGGTTCCTCGAGACGCCCTGGTGGAAGAGCATGGCGGACGACGAACAGAGCTGATCGGTAACCACTTCTACCCGCAGCAGAAGCTGGTCTCCAAGGTCCGCGACGGTGCGAAGATCACCAAGAAGTACGACACCGCGACCACTCCTTACGCCCGAGTGATGGACCACTCTGACGTGAGGGCTCTGCCGAAACGACGACTGCGCTCACAGCACGCCTCATTCAACCCGGCAGCTGTGCAACGGCAGATCCAGGCCTTGGCTGATGAGTTGTTGACCCTGGCCACCGCGAAGGGACAGCCCAGCCGCAAACCCGCCGTCACCGCTGCCGGCACGCGGACCTTTTCAGATGAGGCAACAGGGAGTTTCGTCTTACGGTCGTTGGCGCAGGATGGGAATCTTGATGTCTCTTACCGTGCCGGGCACGGTCTTCCTGTTCGGCGTCAGCTGAGCTGCTTGACCACGGCGCCCGCGACGGCCTTGGCACTGCCGGGGTTCTGCCCCGTGATCAGTCGGCCGTCCTCGACGACGTAGGTGTCAAACGGCTGGTCGGCGAGGGTGTACTTCCCAGCGCGCTCCTTCAGGTCGTCCTGCAGGCTGAACGGGACGGCCTCGCCGCGCTGAGCGAGTTCCTCTTCGGGCCAAGAGAAACCAGTGACATCCTTGTCCGTGACCGTTACTGATCCTGACGTTGTTCACTCCGGCCCGTTCCGTGGCAGACCGCGGAGACGATCTTGTTGGACTCGTAGAACTCGGTGATCAGGCTCGCAAGCCCGGCTACCCGCCCTCGGGAAGGGGACCTTGCTCCAGCCATCGACCGAGGCTACTTGCCGGTCCGACCCGGCCTCTGGCCTTGTGGATTCGATAGTCTGAGCGCCAAACCAGATCAGAGGAGAGCGGCATGCCCAGCACCGTCAAGGGAGTAATCGCTCGCACCAAGGGTGCGCCGGTGGAGATCGTCGACGTCATCGTGCCGGATCCGGGTCCTGGTGAAGCCGTTGTCAAGATCGAGGCGTGCGGGGTCTGCCACACGGACGTGCACTACCGCGAGGGTGGCATCAGCGACGAGTTTCCGTTCCTGTTGGGCCATGAGGCCGCTGGTGTGGTCGAGGCGGTGGGCGAGGGTGTCACCAATGTCGCGCCGGGCGACTTTGTCATCCTGAACTGGCGCGCTGTGTGCGGTCAGTGCCGGGCGTGTGCCAGGGGCAAGCCGCAGTACTGCTTCAACACCCACAACGCCAAGCAGAAGATGACCTTGACCGATGGCACGGAGCTCTCGCCGGCGTTGGGGATCGGCGCGTTCATCGAGAAGACCCTGGTTGCGGCCGGTCAATGCACCAAGGTCGACCCGCAGGCCGATGCCACCACCGTGGGTCTGCTGGGCTGCGGGGTGATGGCGGGGTTTGGTGCTGCGGTCAACACTGGTGGTGTCAGTCGTGGTGACTCGGTGGCCGTGATCGGCTGCGGCGGTGT
>PKWT01000384.1 GCA_003132125.1 Micrococcales bacterium
AGTGGTCGAGCTCGGCGGCGGGGACTGGTCTGGACATGAAGTAGCCCTGTGCCTGATCGCAGCCCAGGCGCCTCAGCTCGGTGTAGGCGACGTGGGTCTCGACGCCTTCGGCCACAATGCGCAGGCCGAGGCTGTGGGCCAGGCCGATGATTGAGGCGACGAGTGCGGCGGCGCGGGCGTCGTCAGCCATGGGGAAGACGAAAGACCGGTCGAGCTTGAGCTCATCGATGGGCAGCTCGCGCAGGTAGCTCAGGGAGCTGTAGCCGGTGCCGAAGTCGTCAACGGAGATCTGGACACCACTGCGCCGCAGCCGGGTCAAGATGTCTCGGGCCCGCTCACGGTCGGCCATGAGGAACTCCTCGGTGACCTCCAGCTGCAGGGCGTGCGGCGCCACACCTCGGTCCGCGAGCATGGCGGCGATCTCTTCGGGGAGGTCTACATCGCCCAGCGAGCTGGCCGAGAGGTTGACGGCGACGGTCAACGACTTGCCCTGGGCGTGCCAAGCCGCGCTCTGGTCCAAGGCCAGGGCGAGCACCACACGTGTCATGGAATGCATCAGCCCGTATGCCTCCACCTTGTTCAGGAAGGCGCCGGGGTAGAGCAGGCCCCGGGTGGGGTGGTCCCAGCGCACGAGCGCCTCTACGCCGCGCACGCCGCCAGTTTCGAGGTCGACCTTGGGTTGGTAGTGGAGCACCAGTTGATCGGACGCGATCGCAGTCCGAAGCTCCTCGACGAACAGCAGCCGGTCATCCGCGTCGGTGTCGTCGCCGCTGCCGTGCATGTGCACGCTGTCCCCTGAGGCCTTGGCCACGTACATGGCGATGTCGGCCTTGCGCAGCAAGGTGCTCAGGTCTGGGCCAGCGTCGGGGTAAAGGGCGATTCCGATGCTGACCGCGGAATGCAGCGCAACGCCATCGAGTGTGAACGTCTCGGCAAGTGCGCCGCGCAGCTTGTCAGCCACAGCCGTAGCCTGATCGTGGCCGGCGTTATCGAGAAGTACCGCGAACTCGTCGCCACCGAGACGCGCCAGCAGATCGGTGGCACGCAGGTTCTCGCGCAGGCGGACACCCACCTGGATCAGCAGCTGGTCCCCGACATGGTGGCCCAGACTGTCGTTGACCTCCTTGAACTTGTCCAGGTCCAACAGCAGCAGCGCCCAGCAAAGACTCGGGTCCTCCAGTCGCGCGTTCACACCAGCCGACAAGGCCCGCCGGTTCGGCAGGCCCGTCAGGGGGTCCATGTCCGCAAGCTCAACCAGCCACTCCGCTTGCTCTTGCAGTTGGCGCACCATCCCGATCATGCGGGCAAGGATGAGCGTCATCATGAAGGCAGATGTGACGACGACGGTCCACGCGTCCAGCGGGGCCTTGGCGATCAACTCTTCCACAAGGATGGCCGGGCCGGTCATCGTCGCCGCTAGGAGCGCCACGATGCGGCCCACATGCATGGTGTCGTCCGCCTCGGCGGCCGGCGCGGACAGCACGCGGGTCGACGGGTGCAGCGCGGCCGCACCTGCCAGCACGAAGAAGACCGCCCATTGAGGCTCGACCGAGGCCAAGTGGGTGTCGATGATCGGGACCCGCGCCACGGCCTGGACCAGGCTCTGGACGACCAACATCCCGCCTACCGAGGCTGCGAGCAGACGGGACACCGTGCGCCCGGGCCCGGGCGCGTTGGCCAGCCGCGCCAGCGCCCCAAAGAGGAGCACGTTTCCCAGGGGGTAGGCAAGGGCGACAAGCCTGACGATCGTCGGCTGCCCCTCGGCGAGCCAGATCGGCTGGATCAAGAAGACCCAAGATAGAAGGCCGACACCCAAGGTCAAGATCGCGCTGTCCAGGAGCGCGGTCGGCCGACGCTCGCGCCCGCGGCTGCGAGCGAACATCAGCAGCGCACCGGCAATCAGCGGATACGAGCCAAGGTAAGCCACGTCGGCGTGCGAGGGGAACGCTGCTATCGGATTGGCATGCTTGTCCCAGGAGTAGAGCGCCATCCCCGCAGCCCAGAAAGCCATGCCGCAGCCCAGGACGTACCATGCGCTTGGGCGGTCGGGCCGGTTCCGGGGGACGCTCACGCAGATCGCCGCAGCGCCGGAGGCGGCGATCAGGCTACACATCAGGTCGCGCCCAAGCCCGCTCGGCAACAGGATGTCAATCCCCAGTGCGAGGAGGCCGACAAGAAGATAGCCCCGCCACGCTTGCGTCATCGCACCAGCGCCTGCTTCCGCGCTGGCTCACCGATCCGCATCTCGACAACGTACCTTGCCTGAGTCTCGGCCGGCAATCTCGCCAATGCCGTCTCCAAGAGGCTCGTGTTCTTCCTCACGATACGCCTGCAATATACCCCACGGGGTATCTCCTTTGGGGTTGGGGAGTCCCACTGGATCGTGCCAACGACGCCGCCAAAGTCGGCGGCAGTCGAAAGCGTGGGGTCCCGGCAGCGGCCCAAGAGGTGGAACGTGCGCGAGCCATCCTTCGGCAACGAGCCGTGCCGTTCAAGGGAAACCGCCCGCCGAACTACCGCTCCAGGAGTGCCCGTGCCATCACGATGCGTTGGATCTGGTTCGTACCCTCATATA